>CBDUGV010000013.1:0-34880 GCA_965366815.1 uncultured Bdellovibrionales bacterium
CGTTCAAAAGAGGAAGGCAAACCAGTTTTTGCGCTGTTTCAGGAAGTTCCTGGTTGTAGTGGCTGTAAAACATTTGGCCGAGTCGTGCTGTCTCATCCTCTCATTGTCGAAGCTATTGAGTCAGAATTTATTCCGATTTTGATTTACAATAATCGTGGTGGAAAGGATCGCGAGATTCTCAAGCGCTATAACGAACCCGCCTGGAATTTCCAAGTGATACGGTTTCTCGATCAAGCTGGAAATGACATTATCCCCCGAAGAGATAAGATCTGGTCAGTCACCGCGGTGGCTCAGCGGATGAGCGTCGCCCTACAAGCGCACGGCAAAACCTCGCCCCGCTATCTCAATGGCGTGGCAGTGGATTACGGTGCGTCTGGGATTGCCGAAGCCGTATTTACCCAGCATTGTTTCTGGACCGGAGAGCAAAAACTTGGTGGCTTAGATGGTGTGGTCCGAACGGAAGCTGGTTTCTACGAAGGGAACGAGGTAACTCGAGTTTGGTTCGATTCCAATAAGATTTCGACTGCGACTCTGATACAGGCTGCGCAAGCTGCTGGGGTAGCCGAGAAGATCTACCTACCCTCCACCACCAGCCAAGAGAATGTCTCGGTTCTAGTTCGCGAATTCCGCGAAAGAAGATATCGCGCAGCTCCTACATCTGATCAGAAAAGACAGCTCCAGGGAACTCCCATGGCCAAACTCGACCTCGATGAATTCCAGCGTACGAAAGTGAATGCCTGGGTGCGAACTAACTTCTCGCTCGCACTGCAATACTTAAGTCCACGCCAGACCGAAAGAATCGGGCAAAAGAGCTAATTCATCTCTTTCGCATAGGCTTCGTGATCCCAAACTATCCATGGGGAATCCGGCGAATAGGTAGTCAATACATCAGCTCCCGTCTTGGCACAGTTTCGCAAATAGAGGTCTGTTGATCGCATTAATTCCAGCCGCTTGAGGAGCCGGGTCCGCCAATGCAGGCGAGGAAGAGGAATTCGCTGCTTCTTATAGAGCTTGAGTTCAGAAGCGGTAATGCGAAACAATTTCCCTGTTGATGCACAGGCAAAGGTCTCAGAGACAATCGAATCAGCCACCTCTCGCGTTCTATCCGGCATAGAATTGAAAGAAGTGGCTTGCACCTTCGACTCCTCGACATCGTCTCGCCACCAAGCGCCACGGGATAGCACCTGTTCTTTAGAGAGCGGAAAATATAAACCGGCATCAGAAGCCATATAGGGGAACTGTGCCATATAATACGGAAAGAATTCACCGTAGGCATTCTCACCGGAATTTATCCGTGGATCTTTCATCTGCGCAATGATGCGCTTTTTTAATTCGAAATACTGATCGCGAGAATACTGTTTGTTAAAGATACAATATTTCACGTTTCGCAAACCAACACAGGCGAAACAGTCTTGTGCAGTAAAGCAATGGATACAATATTCAAGGTCTGTACAATTCATCCAACAAATGTTGCAAAACTTGATGTTTGTACAATTGTATCCACTACGGGAGACTGAATACATCAGCTCGCTGTCAGCACCCCAGCAGAAGTAGTCCATGCAATTGTTCGCTTTCTCAACACGCATGCAGTTGGCACAGGTATCAAGTTCGCGACAATCGAAACAATTTTCCGCGTAACTACAATTGTTGATAAAATCACCCGAGGAGTGTTCTATCTGAACTCCGTGCACTGCGGGTTGGGGATGATTCTGAATGAATTCGTAGAATCGAATCCGAAGCTGTTCTATCTGATCATAATTGTCGAGTTCGATTTCGGCCATGCGCTGTCGATATTGTGCCTCGGTCAATTGCTCGTTAAAAAAGCAATACTTCTTGTGGCGTAAATTCACACAGGCAAAACAATCGCTACAAGAAATACAGTTCCATAGAAACGCACTCTCGTGACAGCTCTTACAATTAAAGGAATGGCGTAGTTCGTACCCATCGTTAACCAAGGTACAGTCATAGCAAAAGCGAGAATCGCTCGTCGCATTACAATCGACACAATCCGTACAACGCCACAGATTTATCGAAAAATAGCAGTCCTCATTTTGAGCCGCGTGGAAAATGAGATAGCAATTCTTACAGTAGCTCGCACCATTGATGTAATCACAGTTCTCAAGCGTTTCATACGTCACAGAAAGTGAGGGATGCGGGACTGCGCAGAGCAATTGATGCAGCTGTGGAAAGAACGGCTTTGAGAAATCATACTCGCGACCGAACTGAAACACGTCCCATTTATCGCTCCACCAATAAGAATTGTGATAAATAGGGAACGGAGAATCGGGTGGGAAAATCTGCAACATTTTCTCACCACTTCCAGCACAAACGCCGTGAAACAATGAAGTGTAATTTGCAAAATTCGCCAACCTTCTCATTCGCTCTTTCGGATGTACGGTTGGAATAGGAACTTCGAATTTTTGACAGAGTTCCCGCTCGAGGCGAGTTACTGAAAACGGAGCACCGGTAATTCGGCAGGTTCGTGACGCATCAGTAGTGTCGGCAGTATCCATGCAGCAAACACTAGCGCAATTCTGAATCGGATTAAAGTATCAACTCTCGTGCTACTGGCTGAGCGCGAAACTTCCGTATCTCCTCATACACGCCTTTCTTTACGACGAGCGGACCGACAAACAAGCCTGTTTTGAAATCAATGGTAAGTTGCGAGGTTTCATCAGCAGCAGCGTCGACCAGGAGCATTACTCCAGGATGATTGCTTGAAGCACAAGCTTTCAGTTGCCCTTCTCCATCTGCGAGAGCTCCAAGCCTCTTATCCAAGTCCGCCCGAGAGACTTCGCTACAAGACGTCGTCTGCATTGACGCAACGGTGATATCGCTGGGCTCTTGTCCCGGCACATACCCAACATCGGGCATCGGTATTCCGGCCATGCCAAGGAGAAGCACACCAAAAAACGTAGCTACTAATGGAAGAACTTTCGAGTCTGAAGATTGGCTTTTGGACCGCGTGGATTTCTTATACATCTAGAACACCCTCCGAATATCTATATCGACCTATATTAAGCCGAACTTTAGTATAGCACAGAGGTTAGCTAGAACCGATATCCTATCGCTGCCCGCAGCCGATAGCTCGGCTCCTGCAAAGCATCATTTGTTTCAGTGGCAATGGGAATATCTACTGCAATTTCAGTCGTGTAGCGGCCCAATATGGTTACGAGCAGCTCCGGTCCAGCATAGACATTCGCAATCGCTGTCTGGGGCACAACTGCACCGTTTTGTGAATCGTTGGACTTGTCTTCACCAGAAAATGCGGCACGCAGCGCCACACTAAAGTCATGGTCACCCAAATATAAATACACCGCCGGGCCGATGTTCCAGACAAAATCATCGGCAAAGTCGTAATCAAAATCTCCTTCTGTACGAATAGTGTATTGAAAACTACCGAAAATAAATACTCGCTTGTAGCGAAGAAACAGCTTGGTTCCAAAGGGCACATCGAATGACCCGGTCCCCAGGGAGGAAGTACGTCCTTGAATTCCTCCCGCTCCCCCCACATGGTGCGCCAATCTCGGATCAAAATTTCGATTCACGAGTTCCCGGTCTTCGACTTCCCGTAGCGAACCTGAGTCACCAGTTGGAAGCTTAATCCCCGCATTCACCGACCAGTAAAAAGTAGTATCCAACGTACCATGAATCACCGGCGCATACTGAAGCAACACACTGGCATCACCAATGCCGCTATCGTCATTCTCTCGCCTGCGAAAATCTTGAAACTCAAAAAAGTCTCGACGAATCACAGGAACAGATACTTGGACTCCAATACGTTTTGTAAAATCGTAGTTGAGGCTAAGTTCGGTAGTGCTGTACGACTGAAGGATCTCACCGCTGCGGACCCGCCGCACACCGCTGGTCGACTGATATTTGGTAAATACTTCCGACAACCCGACAGTTGTTCGACGCTCTGAAAATCCGTGAAGATCCGTAGCCTGATACGCGACACAAGGTTGGCAGGCCAACGCCGTACCTGGAGAGAGGACGGCATAGAGAACGAGCAAAAAAGAAAAGGGGGAGTAATGCGCAATTTTCATGTTGGAGAGACTAGAGAACAACGTCCTACTTTTCAATGCGACAAATTGTCGCATTGACTCTGTAAATTACTCGCTTACTATTGTGTCATCTAACAACCGAACATTATAAAATTGCTCATGAAACATATGAAAATTATTTTTTCCACCTGTGCTTTGCTTGCACCAGCTCTCATATTCTCAGCCTGCTCTTCGAGCAATGGTGAATTTGATGAAGGTCCATCCGTTTCCATTGTTTCCCCTAGCGATGATCAAAGCTTCGCTGCTGGAAGTAGAATTACACTTGAGTTTGTGACAAGAAATTTTGAACTCGGACCGCCAAGCGACGCCGGGGGTCACGGGGATTCACACGGCGAAGAGTCGCACGGTGAAGAGTCGCACGGTGAAGGATCACAAGGTGAAGAAGCACACGGTGAAGAAGCACACGGTGAAGAAGCACACAACGAAGACTCACATGGCGGAGATTCCACCGAAGGCGAATCCGCTCACTCAATGGAGGGCATGCACCAAGCTCGAAGCGAGGAGCTTGCAGCGGGAAGCCGTGATGGGCACTACCATATTTATCTCAACGAGGCGACTGACGAGGATGAACACGTCACTGCCTGGGATCTCACCTATGAATATCCGCTGCCCAGTGATCTAGAACCTGGCACCCATTCACTGCGCGTCGAACTTCGAAATAACGAACACCAAGCGCTTGAGCGTGAAGACGGCTCTCGGTTCGAAGACGTTGTCTTTTTCAACGTCGAGTAGCGCACCTCTCTGTCGCTACGTGCACCCCGCTAGTCCTCGACGATAGTGTCGACGGTAGCGGCGTGCACGTACCCAAAAGCGACACAGACGCTTATTCCACCGAATATATGCCAAAGAAAGTGGGTTCCCATTGGCAGCCAAGCGATATCGGAAGATTTATCGTACCAGCGAAACGACAAGGCGACGGTAAATAGACCCATCGCCAACGCAAGCCTTCGCCATGCGACGCTGTCATTTGCAAGACAATGGGCAACCGAAGTGCCTGCAATGCAACTAACCAACTGCAAATAGCTCGCGTTGAGACTTTGGCTTACCGAGTTGGTTACCACCAACACTACGGCCACTAGCAGCGTCACAGCGAAGGCCGCCTTCGCGAAGCGATCTCTGCGCCGCCTAAAAAGATCGTACCAAAGATAGCCGGTCGACAGCACTACGAGTGCACCAAGCGGTGCATAGTCGAGAAACAACCAGAGTTGATGGCTGCGCGTTGCGTGGTAGATCGTTCCCCCGATCGTTCCGAGCAACAAAACAAAGATACTAAATCGAAGAAAACGATGCGGCTCTTTCTGTAACTTGCGATACCAGATCAGGATTACAAGTACAAAGATCAGATTGCTATAGGTGTTGCATGGCTCTACAGGGAACTGCCCCATGTCCGTTTCCGAGTATCGCGGACCACGATCGAAAGGAACCAGAACGGCTTCCTGCCTTGTTTGCTTGCCGATTGCTCCCATATCCACTATCTCTGTAGATTCATATGAACCATCATTCATTTGATTAAAGAGGGTTATGGTCGAGAATTCCAATTCAGATTGTGCCTCTAAATTACGCATTCTAGCTGAGCCAAACAGACTTGCCGTGGTCCGCACTTTGGCGAACGGACCTCAAGTCGTCAATCAGTTAGAACGACTTCTCAACATCGAACAGAGTTTACTCTCCCATCACCTCAGAACCCTCCGAAATGCTGGCTTTGTCCGATCTGCTCGCAGCGGAAAAACTATCACGTACCGCCTCGCTGATAGTTTACATGATTCCATCCGAAATGGATTGTTCGATTTGGGTTGTTGCCAACTTAGCTTTTCAGACGAAACAACCTAAGGATATTGCGGAAATGAGAGCGTTGTGCACCTGCATTATTCTGGTCTTACTCTGTGTTTCCCCGGCTCGGGTAGCTGCAGAAAGTAAACGATTGTCGCTTACTGGTTCGAGCACCATCGCGCCACTCGCCAGTGAGATTGCTCAGAGATTTGAAAAAACACACGGTGGCATTCGCATAGATGTACAGACGGGCGGATCGTCTCGTGGCATTGCCGATGCGAAGCGGGGGCTGGCTGATATTGGCATGTCTTCCCGACCTCTCTACGAAGCAGAGAAGGCGGGAGTCAGCGTCTATCCGGTTGCAATGGACGGTGTAACCTTTGTGGTTCATGCGGCGAATACTGTGGAGAACCTTACTAAGGAGCAGGCTTTGCACATCTTCAGTGGGAAGATATCAAATTGGAAAGAGCTTGGGGGCGCGGACGCCGCAATAACGGTCATCGATCGAGCCAAAGGCCGGTCTGAAGTGAGCCTTCTCAGTGAATATTTCGGCGTCAGTTCTCGAACGTTTAAAGCAGATGTCATTGCTGGAGAGAATCAGCAATGCGTAAAGCTCCTTTCAAGTAATAAAAACGCCATCACTTATCTTTCAATTGGGACTGCCGAGTTTGAAGCGGCTCGGGGCACTGCAATTAAACTGCTTTCGCTCCAGGGCGTAGAAGCTTCTTCAGAGACAGTTCGAGCTGGGACCTTTCCCATCGTCAGGCCATTGGTGCTGGTCAGCGCTGCTCAGCCGAGTCAAGAAACCCAAGAGTTTATTACCTATGCGCGATCCACAGAAGTTCACGATTTAATTAAAGGCCAGGCATTTGTCCCGCTTCAGTAAAGACAGTACGGTACGCCGCTTTGCGGCCTGTATAAGTGCGAGTTCTGGACTACTTGTGCTCCTAATACTTCTGTTCCTAGTGAAGGAATCGGCTGGTGTCTTTGCTTCAGTTGGCATTGAGCGATTTTTTAGTGACGCCTCCTGGCACCCCGAAGCGAACGCCTCCGAAGGCTTGTTCAACTTTTGGCCGATGATCGCGGGAACGATTGCGACTAGTTCGCTCGCAGTATGTATCGCAACGCCAATCGCGGTCTTCTATGCAATATGCTGTGAATTTTATACCCCAAAACTAGTAAGCCTCGCCTTGCAGAGAGTCATAGAACTTTTGGCTGGTATCCCTTCGGTCGTGTTCGGACTTTGGGGTTTAATCGTGCTCGTTCCTTACATTCAACTTCTGCATACACCAGGAGTTGGTTTACTAGCAGGCGCACTCGTCTTAAGTCTGATGATTCTCCCTACTATTGCATTGATGAGTCGCGAGGCACTTGCAGCTGCTGCTGAAACGAATCGACAAAGCGCGGCTGCACTGGGCCTTGCCACGAATGCGAGTGTCATCAGAGTTTTCTTACCTCTCGCTAAAGGCACTATTGCCGTGGGAGTCTTGCTCGCCGCAGCCCGGGCCGTCGGAGAAACGATGGTGGTCTTGATGTTATGTGGCAACGTCGCACGCGTCCCCAGTGGCCTATTTGACTCAACTCGCACCCTCACTGCGACAATCGCTCTCGAAATGGGATACTCATATGGTGACCATCGAGCTGCACTGTTCGGTATAGGCCTACTCTTGATGTGTTCAGTTTTGTTTATTTTGACTGCGGTACGATTTTCCAATAGGCGACTCAATACATGCAAACTGTAGTGAGCAAGATTCGAAGTATTGTATTTGTCGGTTCGAGCTGGTGTGCGGCTTTGCTCGTTGTTGGAACCTTCTTTGCCATTGTTGGAGACATACTCGCTCGCGGCGGAGATGGTTTTTCACTCGCGTTTCTCTTAAACGATCCTGAAAGTGCGGGTCGTCTAGGAGGCGTCCGCTCGGTATTAGTATCAACTCTTTTGATAGTTCTCGTATGTGTCCTGGTCTCAGTTCCTATTGCACTTGGCACGGCCTTGTATCTCTCTGTCTTTACGACGAAACAGGGTCGAATCGCTACGACGGTGCGTATTTGCCTCGACGTGCTGGCGAGCACTCCGTCTATCGTTTTCGGCCTCTTCGGAAGCGCGTTTTTCTGCGTTTTTCTCGGCTTGGGATTTTCTACACTCTCTGGTGGTCTCACGCTAGCCTGTATGATTTTGCCAAGCCTTATCCGCATGACAGAAGAGAGTCTGAGGACAGTTCCCGAGCGCTATCGACTCAATGCGGCGGCACTTGGACTTTCTAAAACAAGTCTTTTCCTCCGAGTCCTGCTACCGCTTGCTGCGCCCGCTTTGACCGCCGCGCTCATCATTGGACTTGGACGCGCTCTTTCTGAAACTGCTGCGCTGTTGTTTACAAGTGGGTATGTACTGCGCATGCCTGAATCGTTGTTCGATTCCGGCCGTTCACTTTCTGTCCATATTTACGATCTTGCAATGAATGTACCCGGAGGTGACATCAATGCCTATCGCAGCGCCCTCGTATTGGTCATGGTCTTACTTCTCCTCAATAGCGGAGCAATGCTCTTGATGAACTACTGCACGAAACGGATAACTCGCTACTAAGAGCAGTCAATATGAAGAAACTTCTTTCAAACATCTATCAATCGGATATTCCAGGTGCCGAGTATTCCGAATGTGTCGAGGGAGGTGCCAGCGACTGTGCCTCGATTCATGTGCGCAATTTGAGTTTGTCTTTTGGGCGATCTGAAATTCTTCGCAATATCTCACTCAGCATTAATCCCTGCTCTGTGACTGCACTTGTTGGTCCTTCTGGTTGTGGCAAAACCAGTTTCCTGCAATGCCTCAACCGCCTAACCGATTTAATTCCCGGCGCCACAGTCTCCGGTCAGGTGCAACTTGGCAAGACTGACCTCCTCAATGAGAACTGTGATGTGATCGCACTTCGACGACGCGTCGGGATGATCTTTCAGAAACCCTCGCCGTTCCCCTTCTCTATTCGACAAAATTTTCACTTAGCGCTTCGAGAGCATGGAGTCTCGGACTACAGGCAGCGCGATAGCATTATGGAGCGCGCTCTGCGCGATGTCGGACTTTGGAGTGAGGTGCAAGATCGCTTGCAACAATCAGCCACGAATCTCAGCGGTGGGCAGCAGCAAAGGCTCTGTATTGCCCGAGCGATCGCTCTGGGTCCAGAGATTCTCTTGTTCGATGAACCTTGCAGTGCGCTCGATCCGATCTCCTCTGGAATCGTTGAGGACTTGATGTGTTCTCTTCGAGGGCGCTACACCGTGATCGTCGTCACTCACAATCTGGCTCAGGCGCGACGCATCGCAGATACCATTGCTTTCTTTTGGCTGCAAAATGGGGCGGGAGCATTAATTGAACATGGTTCGGTGGCACAGCTGTTCGAAGCACCACAACACGAGCTTACTTCGGCTTACATGAGCGGCGCTCGCGGCTAAGAACGCATTCGCTGAACTACTTGCTCACCTTCTTGAACAGAAAGTGCAGCGTTGTTCCGTTTGGATCTATCTTCTGCTCACTATCGACTTTTGCGACAGCATGCTCGGCAGCAACCAAAGCTTCAAGCGCCCGAGTCAGCCGTTCTTGCGAGGACTCCAAATCTTTAGGATTGCGAAACGCTACGCTAATTCGGTCAAATTCTGGCTTCGCGACCGACGACCGCTGTACTTCGATCTTGGGATACGCCGTAGTCGTCCAGCGACCAGGATCGCTGAGCACTGAAAGGCCAAAGGTGCCTCCCTCTGAAGTAGCCGAGAAATACACCGTTTCTTCGTCGGTAAAATTTCCCCAGATCCGCAGAAATTTCTCCGCAGCGGCGCTCGCAGTTTGACTCGGTTCCTGCTCGCCATACAAGGCGATGAGATGAATGACTGAAGCCCGAACTTCTACCGTCGCCTTTTGAATATGTGCAGGGCTCTTCACCTTGGACTCTCCCCTTGCAGCGTGGGTGCTCGAAAATATAGCGGCGAGCACCAATATTGGAAGCAATACTATTCTCACAATGACTCCGATGAAATACTCAAAAGAAGGTTATAGCAGAAATTTCTAAAAGCTGTCCTGAAACAAATCCTTTCGCAAACACCGGGGGAGCGCAAAACGTTGTTGCGTCCCCCGGGATCACGAATTTCAAGGAGTGCGAATGCTCTCGCCCTAGGTTCGATTGGGCATGAACACAACGGCGTCAGGCCGCACTGAGGAACACCACGAGCCTGCCGGGGAGGTCCAGCTCTGGCTACCGCGTTCAATACCCATACTGCGAACCTCCGTCAGGCGGGTCAGCCCGGTCCCAACAATGCGGAGAAAGCCTCCTCCGGACACCCCAAGCAACGCGGCTACCTCAGCGGCAGTCACGACCTCCCCACGTTCGTGGGTTTCTTCACCGAAGATCTCGTCGAACGTTGTCATACTCGAATCCTTAGAATTGGAACTGTGCGAATCGACGCCAGATGGCACATGCAAGGTCGAAACACGAGAATAGTTATTCGGACTCCGATCCCAAATTGGAAAAATGCGAAGTTCGTTTTGCATGCCTGGCAGATGTAACGCAGAAGCACATCTCCAAGGCACACAAATCGATATCGAATTATTCCTCAATCGGGTTTTGAAAACTCTGAGAAAACCCTAGTTTCAGGACTGCTTTCATGAGGAGGAAAATGTCCGCCTGAGTGAAAGCAGTATGGCGATACAGTAGTCTTTTTCCGGGGAGAGAATGAGCGTTAAGTAACCGCACCGTTCTGATGGGCTATTAAGGTAAGACAGTAGCAGTTCTAAGGCATTTTTTACATCTCATAGACACCATCGGTAACAAACTCCGATTCGTTGTAGCAATGATTTCTACTGTTTATAGTGAGTTACGATCAACACTGCGCCAATCAAACTTTCGAATTTATCTATCAACCTGTTGCGATAGAGTGATGATTCTAGCGATACGTCCGCAGCTCTCCACTCACAGTGATTCGATGAGACATTTTATAAAGAGTACCGTAGAGGAAATCTTTAAAAGCTGTCCTGAAACAAATCCTTTCGCAAACACCGGGGGAGCGCAAAACGTTGTTGCGTCCCCCGGGATCACGAATTTCAAGGAGTGCTGTGGTGGCAACTATTGAGTAGCTGCTAGTACCTCGGATTAGGCACGAACGCGACCGAATGCGGAAAGACCGCGCACCCAGACATGCCCGGAGGGCTTGTCCAGGTTTGGCTTCCGCGCTGATTCCCGAGACTGAGAACCTGCGTCATTCGGGTCGCGCTGGTTCCCAGAATGCGGAAGAATCCACCGGCCACGCCGAGCATCGCCGCAACCTGCTTTGCCGTCACCACCTCGCCGTCAGCGTGGGTCGTACCGGCAAAAATCTCGTCAAACGTCTTCATAGTCATGTCTCCAGAACTAGAACTGTGCGAATCGACGCCAGATGGCACATGCAAGGTCGAAACACTGATATGGTTTACTGGACTCCGTTCCCAAATTGGAAAAATGCGAAGTTCGTTTTGCATGCCTGGCAGATGTAACGCAGAAGCACATCTCCAAGGCACACAAATCGATATCGAATTATTCCTCAATCGGGTTTTGAAAACTCTGAGAAAACCCTAGTTTCAGGACTGCTTTCATGAGGAGGAAAATGTCCGCCTGAGTGAAAGCAGTAAGGCTATACAGTATTCTTTTTCGGAGAGAGAAAGAGCCTTAGTTAACCGGGCTTTTTGGTGGGTTATTAGCTTAGGAGATTAGCAGTACTGCGGCTTTCTTCACATCGCAAAGGAGACTTCGGCAATCATTCGTATTTTAATGCAATAATTAGTTCCATTGTTTTTAGCTAGTTAGCATCATTATTCTATCAATCCAACTATTGGATTTATCTATCATACAGTTACGCTAGAATGATTATTCTAACGATCCACCTCTCTAAGTGTCTGAAATCATTGAACTGAGGTCGCCATTTGTTGACGACAGCCCGTTGCTGGGCCCTGGTGTGCTCTAATCAGGCCGATTAAACTCTGATAAGTTTGGCCCGAAGTCGCCCAACTGTGCGACTGGCGTGGAGTAGATTGGCGCGGCTTACTCGCTCAGGGATTTTACTCGGGTCGAAACCACCGGAAATTATCCAGGCATATATCAGGGGGCAACTGCGCATGTATTCAGCAATACAAGCTGCAGTTCTCTCCACTAACTCGGCCGAGGGTGCAATCTGCAGCGAAGTGTCAACAATCAGCCTAAAACCAAGGTTAAAACGCTCGCTTAGCTTAGATGGATCTACATCTAAGAGATCTTGCTCTGGATCAGCAGGCCGCAAGACTTCTACCGGCACCGAGCCAAGGATCCTCCGCAACGCTTGTTCAGAGATATTCGTCTGTCGAGCTAGTTGCTGATATTGCTTCGCAGTAAATTTCATTGGCTAGATGCCGTATTCTACTCAATATCTCTCAGGCGCAAACTGCAGTATTTTACCAGAATCGGGGAATGAGCCGGTCTCTAACCGCAATTCTCGGATACTAAGTCGGCAGAATAGGCCACTAAGTGCATGGATTTACCGGATATCCTCGCAACCACCTTGAAATGCTGCACATTTCCCCTAAATCGGCATAACATACATGACATGATACGCACTCTAGGAATATGCCTGCTTACGGGAATTGGGTTACTGGGTACTGTCGCAATTGCGATAGGTAGCCCTGCTATGGAGCGCTTTGCCCATGCGTCCCTCCTTTCGCCAGTGCTCATCGTCTACAGCGAACGTGGCGAGCAGGCGCGCTATCGTATAATGAGCTCGCGCTTCGCATTGAAACTCCGCGATGCGAGCGATGCGACCCACTCTGTTGTTCTCGATCGCAAAGCCTACAATGAGATGGTCGCCACGTTTAATCCACTCAGTCGACATATCATCACCCTCCCCTATTTCGCCTCTATGGTGTTACATGCCGATCCGAGTAAAGACATTCCGATTCGTTCCTCCGTTTTGCGTCATGGATTCTGCGGCGAAGGTCGCATGAGCAAGGCACTCGGAATCTCCTCACCGGTAACTGAGATTTCTATTGAAATGATTTCTAATGAACAACAATTAGAGCCGCCGCAGGCGCTCGTGGTACCCTGTAGCTAAATGAAGAACTATTCTCCATATCAGTTCTCAATACTTCGCATCCTGCTTGGAGCCTACTGCGCGCTCTATTTCGTATCAGTGTTTCCATTCGCCAGTGACTTGTTTAGCTCAGAAGGCATGCTTCCTGAGAAATCGATGAATCTCTTTTATGGGGCATTCCCGAATATTCTCTACTTAAACGATTCCCCACAAGCAGTACAAGTTCTGCTTATTGCTTTGATTGGAAGTTCTCTGTTGTTTACTCTAGGGAGCTGGAGACGTTTCACCGCCGTTCTCATGTGGTACGGACTGGCCTGCTTGTTTAATCGCAACAACCTGTTCTGGAGTCCGGCATTTCCGCTTATCGGCTGGCTCTTGTTGGCAACACTCTTTGTTCCGAGTGGAGAGCCCCTTTCTATTCGACGCTATCGCAACAGCAGCTGGCAGCTACCAAAAGCCCTATATATAGGGGCCTGGGCGGTACTTGCCGCCTGCTATTCGCTTAGCGGGCTCTACAAGCTTCTCAGCCCCAGCTGGCTGGATGGCTCGGCACTCGCACAAACGCTGCGTTGGACTTGGGCTCGAGACTACTGGTATCCGGACCTCTTACTTTCTGCGCCAGAAATCATGCAACAATCCGCTACCTGGATCACGTTAGTGCTGGAACTAGGTTTTATCTTTTGCGTGTTCTTTCCCAAGGGCCGCATGTTCGCCTGGTGGGCGATGACACTCACCCATCTCAATATACTTTTGCTACTCGACCTTACTGACTTAACCTTGGGGGTTTTAATGTTTCATTTGTTCGTTTTAGATACTTCTTGGTTTTCATTTTCTCGCCGCAAGGAGGCGAAAGACTTTGCGCCCGAACAACCAAGAAGAACAGCTACACAACAGTCCTTCGCAGCAGCAGCCGCTGTGCTTTTGGCATTTGCTATACTAATGCCACAATCATCCAATGCCGAAGCACCGCTCGAAATCAATCCGCTCCTCCCGCTAAAGACTCAATACAATCAACTTAAACGCGATTGCCAGGGACAACGAGATTCGCCCATCTGTAAGAAACTCGAAAGCGCAATGCTTGATAAGATGAAAAAACTTAGAGAGATCTGCCGAAGCGATCCTGACGATCAGCGCTGCGGAGCCTTGGGACGTCCAAAGCAGAGCCGTACCAACCGAATGGAGCTCTACTGCTTTGAGAATCCACATGCCACAAAGTGCATTCGACGTAGAGAACAGGGGCGAAGGCGTCAAAAATTACTTAGAAAATTTTGCGGTAAGAATCCCGACGAGAAACGCTGTGAGCCAAAGCGCATCAAGGCGAAAGACAACCGAAGCTATATCGCTCGGCTCTGTGATGGGGACTCGCAATCTGTTCGATGTGAGAACTACCGTCGAAAGAAAAAGGCCAAATACGGTGGAAAGGAAGAAGATAAAAGGAATGCCTTTTAGATCCTACTAGTCACTATCGCGCCAAATCCGGTCATAATAGTTAAATGGGTTAGGATTTGAGTGTGTGCATAGTAACGCTAGCCACTGTGGAGAGGTAGAGGGCTTGGCAGTTAAACATATCTTACGTCTTTTCGTGGACTTAGTCCGCGCCTGGTGCATTGTATCCTTAGTACTACCGCTCCCCCTGGCCCTGGCCCAAGATGCCGCCATCGGTTCGAGAGCTGGCGACACCGGTTTTGGCGCCTACAGTGCCGGTCGCTCAAGACTTGGAATTACCCGTGGTCGCGACGGCCTCGAGGGTTTTGGTAGCTTTGCCAAGAGCGACGAAGATTCAGTGGGAGACTACTCATCTTCCAGCTCCACTACGAGCAGTTCCTCTAGTACAAGCTCATCGCATGATGGTTCCTCCAGCAGTGGTGACCCTGATTCATCCAGCAGTTCAAGCTCGACATCTCATTCTTCATCTTCGAGCACTTCGTCTTCACTGGCTAGCTCATCAAGTTCGAGTTCTTCGACTAGTTCTTCTAGTTCTTCTACTTCCTCGTCTTCATCATCCTCTTCGTCTTCGTCTTCTTCGTCGTCATCTTCATCCTCCAGTTCAAGTTCTTCATCCTCATCTTCTTCAAGTTCCTCTTCATCCTCGACTTCATCTTCCTCAGGATCGAGTAGCGGTGGGGGCGGAGGATCTAGCGGTGCCAGCGATCTCAATTTTCTCAACGGCCTACTCGGTGGTCTACTCGGTAGCTTATTGTCAGGTTCCGGACTTGGCGGACTCATGGGCGGTGGAAACCTCAATGGCCCCGTGCATCCGGGCAATGGCGGACTCTACGGGAATCTGAGTAGTATCGATGAATTTTTTGCCGGTTCGGACAACAGAGATTTTAAAGGTGAAGATTGCGAACAAGGCAACGCTGGACAAGGTGGTGCCCCTCGGAGAGCGCGCGTTATCACCTATAAGGCCAACGACTTTTCCGGTCAAAACCATTCTGAGATGGTAAACGCCTTCGGCAATGTTCCTGGCGACCAAGTATTTGGGACAAACAACAAGGAAGGATTTCTCAACGCACTTAGACAAGCCTCACAGAGCGGCGAAAAAGTTATCGTAAACATCATGTGTCATGGTGCACCAAACGGGAGCGTGCAAGGCGGTTTGAATGCGAGCGACGTTGCAAACGCGATCGGTGGTGGTAATCCACGAAATTTCTTGTTCGTTCAGGGACAATGTTATGCCTGCCAAGGATTGGCTCAGCAGGTCAATAATATCCTGGGATCAAAGGGCGGTGTATACTACGTCTATGAGCGATCGGGCCTCCAGTACAAGACCGGGGGCGGAGCATCGTTTACCGTGAGAAATTTGCTGGGCATATTGCAGGGAAATGGTAAAGGTATACAAAATGTTGAACGACGGATCGTACGGGCAGCGCGTTCGTCATTTGATATTGACTTCACCGCTATCGCTGACGAATTGAATTCATATTATCTACTTGAGTTGGAAGATAAATGGAGAAGAACCCAGCCACACCACTATTACTTAGATGCTGATGAGTAATATGCTTCGCGCGCTACCCCTAGGAATTTTTGTATATTTTTTTCTTCTGACAAACAGTGCTATCGCACAAGCCCCAGGAGGAGCCGATCAAGGCTCTGCTCTAGGTAACTCCGAAGGCCTCGTCAGGGAACATATTGAAAAAGTATTGGAAGAAGCTCCAGAATTTACTGAGCGCTACGGCAGAAGTGTTGCTGAGCGCCTTGTTCGAGACGGGAGAGACGGAAACCTTCTTGGTGGTGGAGAAGAAACTCCAAGAGAGCATCCATGGGCACGGTCTGGGAACCCAATGGGGCCGATCGTCCATCGCTTCGATAGCTTCTTTAATCTTGCCGCTGAACCAGAAAATGCAATGAACTGGAGTCAGGCTTGGAGCTGCTTTGAGCCAAAGCTTCTGGCAAAAGCTCACGATGGGCAAAAGATTGTCCATGTGAAAGGTCCTGGCAATGAGGACCTCATCGCTGAATGTCGAGCAAAGTGTATCAGTCAGATTGTTCATATCCCGATTCCCGATCAAGTCTTTCCTGGAAACCTGATCTACGATTTTCTCGGCTGCGCGGTGGATACCGAAGACGACTGGGGCTATGTGCGAAATGGATATGAAGTTGCCGAGTTTTGGTTTCCCGAATACCAAGTTGAGATTAATAACTATGGTATCAATCGAATCCAACCGCAGTTCTTAAGCCCAACTGGCCAACAGTTTACCCGACAGGCATTGATTGGTCAGAAACAGGGTATTGAACAACAGATAATTCAAGAACTTGGCAAATCTCAATCGTATCCCTTGACCAATACGGGTGACATCAAGCTTCCCACGAATCGCGAGGATCCCTTTATTGGGCAAGGACATTGGGGTGGATACGCCTCACCTGATTTTCAAGACAAGGCCTATGGCCACGTGATTCGGACGTATCTTTCTACGGCAAACGAAGAAAAGAAAGTCGATACCACTGCCGGCTGGAAAGTGGACAAAGAGAAGTCCGTGTTTGGAGCGCTCCCCAAACGAATTGCTGAGCATGATCCGGTTAACATCTGGACTGAGTACGGATTATTCGACGTTATTACCAGCATTCCACATATGTCGAGTAAGATTCGACCAAAGGTGATGAAAGCGCTGTTTGGCGACGAGGCTCCCTACTCGCAAAAGGCCCGAGAGAAAAATCCGTTCTATCAATCTCAGGGCGCGACCGCATATCGCATGCAGAAATGGCCCAATATTTACAAACCGCTGGAGCGATTCAAAATCCAAGGTGATTCGAACGATGTATTAAAAGAGGTTGTCCTGAAGAATGGCTATGAGACGTTTCCCCTTGTAACAAATATGTCTGGATTCGGGACACCGGCACTCTCCACTGCCGCAGTGTTTGCCCGAAGGGTATTTTACCTTGCAGGCGCTCGCTCTCCAGTGAACCGCGGCGGCGATGCAAGTGGCTTGATCGAATCGGCGTTCCCGCAAGGCGCAGAACTCGGTCGAATCATCACTTATACGATAAATTCTCAAGACAAAAGTCGTGAGATAGATAAGATGCAGCTCATCTCACCAAAGCGGCCCAAAGACGGCACGGCGTATGGTGGTTTCCCGCCAATCGTCTCTGAGTGTTTTCGCTCTCAGAATATTCCAAACTTCACGCATCACGACAAAGATCTACAAAAGTGGGCGGAACGAAATATGCCCCGAAAACTCGTCGGCTACTGGAGTGATGTCGATTTCATCAGCGCGCAAGGTGGTGCGATCGTCTATACCTACTGGAATCGCCGTATAGGCTGCTTTTGTGATCGCTGTGGACTTCCCACGGGGTCCTCGACCATTATTAACGGTGGCGACGGCGATAGATTGTACGACAAGCCTCGAGAAGAGTATTGCCGCTATCCGATCGACCAAGGAATGGTTGCTTGGAGTGCATATCATAAAAAAGAATCGTTCGAGCAATGCGAGAAGAACGGTAAGAACGAAAGTTTTTACGACGGACGTGGTCTCGACGATAAGGTCTAAGTCCGTCGGGGTAGAGCTCGGCTGATTTATTCGGACCGAACACCCCAGGCTAATTCACCTTCGAGATATTCTTCAACGCGATTTTCACCAATATAGATATAATGCACGCGGGTCGGCAGACAGCGAACATCAAAGAATCGTCCGAATCCCTGTTGTAAATTGCTTTTCTCACGGTGGGGATTATACAGATCACCCTCTAGATAGGGCACAGTTGGTGTTGCGTTTTTTCTAGCGCGATCTTTTTCAGACTTAATTTTATAGTCATAAAACGTCATGTCAAAATCGCTGAGTTCGTCGGTATCAAAATAGACCGGCTTTCGTCGACGTGCTGGCTTGCTGCAGGCGGGCTTTACATCATAGGTGCCAATTCCCGGTGGCATTCGACGCACGCCCAGTCGGTAGCGGTAGGCTGGTATCACTGAGGACAAGGGGCCTTTCTCTACCTTGGGGAGCAACAAAGGTGCACTCTTTATAATCGTATGTGGGCTCGTTTGCTCTGCTCCGCGGAAAACTCCTTTTCGGGAAAATTGCTTCACGACTGAAGGGACGCCTTCGTAGGTATACTGAGTGCCGCGGGAGGAAATAATCCAGGTAGGTGAATGACGAATATTCTTGTTCTTGAGCGTCAATTGTATTTTCGCAAGATCAGCTCCCTCACTAATAGAAAGTCGCTTCGCAATAGGTAGTATATTCGGATCAATTCCGACTGCATGGAGAGCGTCGCGCGCCTCTGAATTGACTTCTCGACCAGAGATACTATCTCGAGTACTCGCATCTAACTGAGCAAAATTCAATCCGCCTATAACAACTATGTCTCGAATTAAAACAGACCGTTTTGCAAGCTTCTCAATCTCAAGCAACACCTTTGCAAGATGGTTTGGCTCACTGCCGTTCACGTACACATCGAGTACCGAATGGTTGAGATACCACTTATTAAACTTCCAATAATCGGCATCAGAAGGAATTCGACCGTGCACCACGACTCGATCAGCCGCTGGTTGCGCCAATGCCGCTGGTTGAGAGGCAACGGGCCCCAAAGCTATTGCGCAAGCCATCCAGAAAACGAGGCTGATATGAGAGAAGAGACGCATGTAATTATTGTTATAGGTGCAAGTGTCCGTGTTAACTATAAAAGATTGGCGAACATATGGGCAAGCGCTTCTGAGAAGAGTTCATCGATGTCATCAGGGGTATAGGTTTCTTGCCCTGAGCTACGCGCGGTATGGCGCCAAGCCAATATCGGCCGCAGTGTTTCTCTATCGAGCCATAAGCCGTGCATAGGGCACACATCTGCCGTAACCGCATCTCGTTCACCATACTGGTCCTTATTCATCAACGACTTGCAGATTGGACAGGGCAGATACCCAGACGAGTGCTCTCGCGTTTGAGAGTTGTCGGGAAGCAACTCAATGAGCATGCTCGGGGCTTGCTCATCAGCGACAGCAGTCATTATTAGGCTTCGGAGTTGTTCTTTCTCAAAGAAAAGACCACCACACGTAGAGCAATGCGCGACAGCAAGTGGTCCGTGTAGATTCAGTGGTATCGAGCTGAACTCGAGATCGCAACGAGGGCAAGACTTCATCTTACATATAATCAGCAAGATCCAAGCTTTTGTCGATCATATAATCAACTGCTTCAGACAGCGGCAGGCCATCCGGCACTCCGGCCTGTACCGTTTTCACTCTTCGCTTCCCATCAAGGACCATCCAAGTAGGCACACCCGGCGCACCGATTGTATCGTAGAACTCACCGTCAGGGTCGAGATAAACGCGACCTCCAATCTTCTTATAGAAACGCTCCATATTTACTCGTGAGTCTCGACCAACAATTATCTTCATGCCGACCTTCCCTTCCGAACCATGACTATAGGACCGAAGTTCTTTGATGAGTTCGACTGAACGCTGACAAGACGGACACCATGGAGAGACATACACGTAGATGCAGCGCTCCACATCTAGACATTCGTCCGCCGCTTTGAAATTCGAGTTGAGCGCCAATGCAGGGAGAGGTTCTCCCTGTGCAAGGATAAAGAAGCCGTAGCCGGCTGCTGCTACCAATACCGATAAGACTAGATTCCTCATATCAGAAGATCAGCTAGCAGACGAAGTGGTTCTCGACGCCATTTGATGCTGCAAAATTGGAATTTCGTAATATCGACAGCAGGTTAGAATTATTCCTGCTTCCTACTTGTACCACTTCACTTTAAAATGCGGCATAAACAACCAAAAACTTGATAACAATCATGCCCATTTGCCTAGTAAATCCGAGCGGCAACTGCGCAGGACTGCTAGTTTATTGTGAGTACAAGTTAGGAAGATCATGAGCTGCCAACACCTACGGACCAAGACGAGACGAGTTACAAAGCACCTGTCAGTTACAGCCAAAGTAGTGCTGTTCCAAATCTACTTCGCGATTGACGCCTTTGCGCAGGGCTATGGGCAGTACCAGGAGGAGCCAGGTGGCGAGAAGTTTTTATATAAGATGATTACAGGTGGTTTCGGTACCTTCGTAATTATTTTTATGGGAATGGGGGGAGTTGCCTCAATCTTCATGACTCGAGATGGAGAGTCTTCAAAGAAGGTTCCTGTTCTTGGGGTCGTTATGCTGCTCATAGCTGCTTTTACCTTTGCCTATCGAGTCATGATTCAGGCTGGAATGATGGGACATGAATATATTGACTGGTAGCAGGAGAGCGACCCAGCAATTAGGCGATCTCTAGCGCGTTTCTTTGGCGAAAACGAAATCCGATTACAAGCCGAAGCGCAGCGTAGGCTCCGAGCCAGGCACCTGTCACGTAGAGTACAACATCGCTACTTGCAGGATAGCGGCCTCGCAAAAAGGCCTGCCCAAATTCGATTACAACCGCAAACACCACGACACTGACAAATGCGGCAACCACGGCCCGATTTCTTTCTCGCGCGGTCCGTGGGCTTGTAAAAACACCTAGGATAAACAGAGCTCCCAGCGGAAAAAACAAGAAGATTTTCTGAGCGATCAGCACGAGTGCGACACTATATGAACGCCGTTGTAGTTCAACAAACGGAAGACTAAATAGATGTTGTAAGGATTCGTACACCGCCGTAATGCTCACATCTAAATCGAACGGTCGCAAGAATATCCGCAACAAAACAATTGCATAGCAAATAACAATCGCTCGCCAGATATACGCTCTATCCTTTCGACGAAGAGGCAATCGCTTGGATTGCACGCTTTTGATATGCCGATAGGTCGCTCGGCAAAGAATAGCATAGAGCACTGCACCTAAAATTCCATGCACAGAGCCAATCGAATTGATCATGATATCGAAGGCTGAGCCAAATCGCGTTGCCTGCCAGGCTTGGACAAACTCCAGAGCAAAGCTCAAGCCAATGCAAGATACCAGTGATGCAATCATTGCGCTCAGCGGCCGCAGGCGGCGACGCCAATAGTTCATCCAGAAAAAACCGAGTGGTATATAGAGGACCAAATTGATGAGAATATCGCTTTGCGCGAACTCGCCGTAATCAATAGCGGCGCGTTCAATCAACTCGGAACAAGCGCCGAATACGGTCTGCTGCCGAAAGCGAAATGGCAACAAAGTCCCGTAGGCTATTGCTGAAGCATACATTAGGGCAAAAAGCAGATCCGCCCGAGCAACGTGGAGGAATTTGGTTGAATTAGAGGTAAACAAAGCGACACCTACAGCTTTTTGCCCCATTTCCTACAATAACCAGGGGTTTATGTCGACTATCACTATATATCCTCTAGCATTTTTTAGAAGCGATCAGCTCCAAGAAACAATCTTTAGTAAGGATACTAGTAACTTCTCTTGGCGTGAGCATTCGTAGAGTCTCGAAATGGGTATACTTGGTAAACTATTAGGTGGAGTTGGGTCTTCGCTTACACCGATGAAATTGGGAAAACTCTCCGAGGAGTTTTCCTTTAATCGTCCCCTCTACGAAACCAGTAGCTCCGTTGCCTATATCGCCGAGGATAAGAAAACTGGACAACGACTCACTCTTTGGGCACTTCGATTTCCAATCTCACCACTCTCACCGGAATCGGCGCTCGCGATAAACGAAACGAGAATCGCTCTCAGTGCGGGTGCGCGCTCGGCAGAAACGCTTGGGTTTGGTCTCGATAAAGACGGCAAGCTGTTCTATGTCACAAAACCATTGTCGGCTGAGCCACTCTTACAGCAAAAATTTGACCGTCGTCGAATTGGCTATTTCCTTCTTCAGTCATCTGCTCAAGTCGCAACCCTTCATGCTTCTGGAGCCGCGCTTGGAACGATAGGAAAAGATTCGCTGCTGTTGGAGAAAAATGGCAGCGTTTCACTTAATGGTCTCATCCCAGCTTTTTCCCACATTGCAAAAAAACTTGGGGCGCGATTACAACATGGTGCAAGCTACTCAGCACCAGAGATTCGCGCTGGAGCAGCGCCCACGCAGCAATCGGATGTGTTCTCGCTCGGAGCCTGCGCATATCATTTGGTCTCCGGACACGATCTTCCATCGAATCTCGACGAACAACGACACTATTCACACCTGAAAGCACAACTGCCGAATATCTGCCGAGAAACCAAAGAATGCGATCTACGTTGGTTGGCACCCATTCTGGAGCGCGCGCTTGCCTGGAGACAAAAAGATCGATATCAGTCGGCCGACGAGTTGTATGCTGCCATTGCTGCAACCTGCCCCGATCTTGGCGTGCTCAAAGGCCGCTCTCGTGCAAGTATCCTCGATAATCTTGCCTCACAGTATATATTCTCACCGTTCTTTAAAGTTGGTGCCGTGGCCTGCTGTGCGGTGCTTTTGCTGATCACTGTGGCTGAACGAGCTCGGCAATATAACGCGACACACGCTCCAGTCACAGCAACACTCCCGAGCTACACTGGACTCAACGACACGTCGAACACCGGCTCCGCAGCTGTCGGAAGCAGTCTCAGCTCGCTGGCGAACAATGGAGCATCCGTGGGGGCCACTGCATCAGATAAGTGGAATCAAATCAAAGCCTCGATCGATGAAGGTAGAAAAATGGCCAGTAACTCTAAGACTGATTGGTCAGACAAACTGTACTTCGGTAAAAGCTCATGGGACGAGGACGAAAAACTCCCGCAGAGATCGTTTCCGGTACGGCAATCGAATCCAACACAGAACCGCCCCAATCCGACGGCCGTGCCCCATCGTAGTGTCGAGAAGCCCAGGGGAACAAAGAAGATCACCGATCGAAAACTGGCCGCAAGAATATTTTCATCCCGTGCGAATGGCGGAAAAGCTTCGAAGAAAGATTGGAGAGATACGAAGCCGAAACGAGCTATTGAGGACCCTAGGAACGCAGATACTACCACCTCGGCGAATAACGATACGCACTGGTGGGAGAACCCCGACGGTGCTTTTCCAATTGTGATTCAATACGGACGCAGCTACTGGAAATCCTACCCCTGGTGTCGGCGCTAGCTCACGTCTTTCTGCAACACTGATTTGAGCTTCGCTGTCAACAGATCGCTATCGGCTGAGGTGTTTGTCCCACGACGTGCCCTTAGGAAGATCTTTTCAAGTTCAACTTTTTCCTCACCGGATAGCGGTTGAAGCACTTCATGAAGTGGACGCCGCAAGTCGAGGGTATCTCTTCGGGCATGGGTCCTCTCAGACACCAGTTTATGGTGTAGCCGCGCTCGACCTAAGACGACATAGGGAAAGTTTATGCTACGCACTGGACCAGCAACCAATAAACGCTTACCAAGCGGCAGGGTGAGCACTCGCACATCGATTAGTGTTTCTGCCGCGAAAAATGCGGTTGACGCCCCAACTGCCCCACCGACTATGGCTCCCAAGAAAAGTGAAGCGCCTCCAGTTGCAATATCCACCGCTCCACCCATCGCAGCGCCAGCCACTGCGCTCATAGTCAGAATCTCTCTCCTCGACAGTCCGAACAGCCGCCATGTTCTTTCAGAAAAAAGCTCATCACTTTGTAGCTCAATCAACTCGTAGTCTGTTTTCTGGATTCCATCGTGTTGAAACAAGTATTCAACAGAGGTGCGCACGCGTTGTTCTATGCTGGACAAGGAATCTCGATAGCGAGCCTCTAAAAGCATTTGCTCCTGCCCCTCGTCAGAAACGATATCGCTTGATTTGACTTCAACTTGCAAGGTGATCATCTCAATCAGCATCTCAGCAATTAAACGAGCAACGCGCTGACTTCGATCGGCTCGCTCAGCACTGAGCACTTTCGTGGCTCGCGCAATTGGCTCTCGCCATTCTTCCTGCAATTGACCAAAGGTGCGCAAGAGATCGATCTGCTTCTCAAACTCGGCGGTCATTGCATCGAATACTCGAACGACATTGAAATACTGACCCAGAGCATTGGTCCACTGATCAAGGAAATTCGCTTCACCGATTGTGTTGATCAGAGCCATCCGTGGCTGTCCGCTCCAGCGAAGAATCTCTAATTCAGATTCATATTGCTCGGAATACGGCACGGAACCATCCACCACATACAAGACGCCAGCGCCCTCGACAATCGGAGTCAATAACTCACATTCATCGGGAAACGCCTTCTTATTTGCCGGATCTTCTACGAATTGCCTGACGATCTTTGGACGGTCCGCCGAACTGGACTCTTGTTGTTTCATGGCTGCAAGAGCTCGACGAGCGCGTTGAAACCCTGGGGTATCAATCAACGTATACAACAAGACACCATCCACCTTCATCGGGTAGGTCCGACAAGAAATGGTCGTCCCCGGTTCTGACCCAATCGCAACCGAATCATCTCTCGCAAGAGTTGCGACGATACTCGACTTACCTTTATTGGGATGGCCCACAACCGCAAAGCGAGGCACCTGAGATTGATCTACTCCGCTCACGCTACCTCCAACTGTCGCACCATCAACCAAGGATCGCCTACTCGCTGCACGCTCCGCTGCCATATCGACAGATGCTCGGCTCGAATCGCTTCGTTCGTTTCGGGAAACCCAGGCGAGAGTGGCACGATCACGATCGAAGTCGTCGACTGCGTAGCCTTGCGAAGCTCTTTGATAAAATCGAAAACCTCAGCAGTCGGAGGTTCCCAAGCACGAACAAAGAGTAGCACCTTGGTATCAGGAGCTGAAGTTGCGATCGATTGAACCACAGCCTCGTCTTGCTCAATAGAGAGACGCCCTCCCGCTCGAAACAGCTCGAAGGCTATCTCGGGGGAACGTTTGCGCAAATATTGGCTCACCACCTCATTCTCAAGCTCATGTTGGGCCCAGACAACCGCCGCCACCCGTCCGGTCAATTCGAGCGGTGCACACTCATAGGAAGCTGGAGCCCCATCCTCTGCAACGAGGTCGTTTGACTCGGTCAATGCCTGCGTGCTCACTAAAGGCTTGTTCATTCGATACAGCAAAGAGTCAATGCCTGGAGCAGTTCCAATCAATTTTTGCGCTGCACGATTCCTCATATATAGGGTGAAAAGGGCCATACCAAGGCGCGGCAGCATGACATAGGTGATCACCGAAAGCACCAGGAAAGGCCACCAGCCTCCTAACAACGCAGTTTCGGCGATTGTTGCATCGGGAAAGGCATTTCCATCACCGAGCCGAAAATAGCGAGAATGAGTCACCAGTTCGAGGCTCGGGACTGCTTGTGGAGCAAGACTCTTCCAAGGGGCGGCGAAAAGCGAGGTCAATCTATGCATATCAACAGCGGGAAGCTGTAGAGTGGTGCTCCAAACAAAAGCGATATCGGTAAACGTAATAGCCGCAAGACAATATCCCAAGACTCCCAAGCTGAAAAAAACTGCAACTATTTGCGTTATCGCGAGCATTGCCCAACGACGAACTGTTCGAAACAAAGTATGCTGCGCCGCAAGCTGCCCCCTCAACACCTCAAACTGTTGTCGTTGTTCAGCTGGAAGACAACGAAGAAAAAGAGACTGAAGTCTCCCCGGGCTCAATACACTTATAAAGTCGACGAAAAGCTGTGCCCCAGGGATTCGACGAATGAGCCACTCGGGAAGCATGGCAGGCAAAGTGAGAATCAAGAGAAGAAAAGGGAGCACTACCAGCAATGAGAGCGCACGAACTATGTTTACCGGGTGCCGCCCGTCATAATACAACACCCCAGCGGCAAGACCGATGCCAAGCACTAAGCCCAGGAGAGCAAACACCACACTAAGTGCTCGCTCGGTGCTTCCGTAGCGCTGAAGACGCTCTTCTTGTAGCTGTTCGATCCAAGCCGAGACTTGCTTATGTGGTTCTTTGTCGAGCAAGTCGAGCTCTAAGGCAAGCGTGCGATCTCGTTCATGCAGCGCACGAGGTTCTGCATGCTCATCAAGCTTCAGTTGAAACTGCACACAGCTGAGTGTCGCGAATGCGGAACGCCTTGCGTCGCCAAACATACTATCCTCAAGAGAAAAGCGATTTACGACCATACTCGCTGCAGATTGGACACGACCGCGGATCGTGCCCACGGGCAGGGCAATGCTCCCGCCCAAAGTAGATTATCTGCAAATGAAGTTTGCTCCACAAAGATTCAGGGAACAAACGCTTCAGGTCCTTTTCGGTCTGAATGACATTCTTGCCATTCGATAATGCCCATCGATCGGCACAACGGTGAATATGCGTATCTACAGGAAAAGCTGGTTGACCAAATGCCTGGCTCATAACAACTGATGCGGTTTTATGGCCGACTCCCGGAAGCTCTTCGAGTTCTTCAAACTTCTTGGGAACCTTTCCGTTGTGCTTCTCGATTAGGATTTTCGATAATTCCCAAATCGCCTTTGACTTCCGCGGTGACAAACCACAGGGTCGAATGATTGCTTGAATTGCCTCAACATCTTGCTGAACCATTTTCTCGGGTGTCCGAGCCAGTCGAAAAAGCTCAGGCGTCACTTTATTCACACGAGCATCAGTACATTGCGCAGACAGGAGCACTGCAACAAGCAGCGTATAGGGACTCGAATGCTTCAGAGGGATGGGAGGTTCTGGATAATAGGCATCCAAGATTCCAGCGATCCGCTCAGCTTTTTCAGCTTTCGCAAGGCGTGTTTGAGTCGACATCAATGCACTGCAAGGGAATAAACCCCAATTTTGCTCCGAATTAAGGGAAGAATATACGCACAATTTATCATAAATCCTCTGCCGTTCTGGGCCTTTAGAGATTACCATAAAGGACCGATACCTAAAGTGGCAGTCAATGACTGCTGTGCCAACTACAAAGTCTGGAGACTGACGCCATGCGACAAAACGAGGACGTGACTTCCCGTTCGCCAATAGCACCTTTCGAACCCGAGAACTATCTGGGGACCGTGATTGAGGTCACCGCCTCGACACTGCTCTTCACATTCGACAGTGAACCGTCAAGCAACGGCAGTGCTGCCCGGTCATTAGCTGGAAATGCTGAAGTTGGCTCCCACATTATCATTGCCGTTCAGAACAATGGTATCTTGGGCAAGCTCAACGAAATCACCACAGATTTCGGAGCATCCGGAATGCAGCAGATTGGAGTTGTCTCCTTCAGCCACACACTCGACGGGAAATCTGGAGATATCATTTCTGGTGTGGCGACCATGCCTCGTGTCGGTTCAAAGGTGTTTATTGCCGACCCACGCCTTGTAAAGGCCGCGGCTGAAACTACTTTAAAGAATGCCGACGGCACGGATGCACTTACGATTTCTTTTGCACGGCTCCCCGATGAATCAAATACCCGTCTCAGATTTACTCCTGAAATGGTGTATGGCCGACACTGTGCCGTGATTGGAACAACCGGTGGTGGTAAGAGTTGGACTGTAGCAAAGCTAGTTGAGGAAACCGCGAAACTACGCTCGAAGATAATTTTATTCGACGCGACCGGGGAATATGGCGGACTCCGAGATGCGGTGCATCATGTGTATTTGGGACATCACCCAAAACCCAATGAGTTTATGCGCGAAGTAGTGGTCCCCTACTACGAGCTCACCGAGCGAGATTTGTTTGCGGTCTTTCGGCCAAATGGACCAAGCCAAGCTCCCAAGCTCCGCGCTGCTATCAAAAGTCTCAAACTAGCCCGTCTTTCCCCCGAGCTTGCGCTTGATGGGACAATCATGAAGGCGAACCGGACCAAAAAAGATTATCAGAGAGCCTACAAGGAGCACTACAATGAAGTAGAAGATCAGCGTGCGGCTTTTGATATTAAACATCTTGCTCGGCAGATCGAACACGAGTGTGTGCGCCCAAACAGAAGCGCCATGGAACCTCAGTTTTGGGGAGATATTAGCGCGGTCGACCAGGCGCACTGTGTATCAATGATAAACCGAATTCGAGACATTACTCAGTCGGTAAACCTTGCTCCAATATTTGATCCGCATGGAAAACCTTCGCTACTAAGAGTGATTGATGCCTTTCTCGATGACGAATCGGCTCGAGTACTTTGTGTTTCGCTCCAGTACCTTTCCTTTGCACACAACGCGCGAGAGATTGTTGCAAACGCGACAGGTCGACATTTGATGCGTCTCGCACAAAAAGAACGGTTCCGACGAAAACCACTACTCATTCTTGTGGATGAGGCTCACCAGTTTCTCAACAAGCGCCTCACTGATCCGGATGGAGAATATCCACTCGATGCATTTAATCTGATCGCAAAGGAAGGTCGAAAATATGCACTCAGTATTGGCCTCGCAACGCAGCGTCCACGAGATAGTCCCGAGGCAGTTCTGAGTCAGATGGGTACTCTGATTATTCATCGACTGATCAACGATCGCGATCGTGGAGTGGTTGAACGAGCCTCAGGAGAAATCGATCATGCCAGCCTTGCGGCACTACCGACTCTTGCACCAGGTGAAGCGGTCGTGCTGGGTTCGGATTTTCCAATCCCGCTGCAAGTGCAAGTAGAGCCACCGGAAACTCCTCCAAACTCCCGTGGCCCTGATTTCCAGAAGTATTGGAACTACTAAGGCAATAGGCTAAATACCTCAATTAACCCTTGAATTAGGCATATTTGACCTAATTTACCGGTATTGGGGATTGCCTAATTACTTCTCTCTGTTACACTTCTCCCAAACGGAGGCAATCCGCCAATCTTATTGATTAATTTGGGGAATCTCAGATGAAGAAGATTATCGCTTTTGTAGTTCTTATTCTTGTTATTGGCTTTGGTGCTTCTTTCCTCTCAGGGGAACAAAGTGCCATTACCCAAAGCACAACCAACATTGCTAACACCGTGGGTGATAGCACTTCTGACATGGTTGAATCCGCCAGTAACGCTGCCCAAACTGCAGGAAGTGCTGTAGTCGACACTGCATCAGAAACTATGGACGCAGTTGAAGAAGCAGGCTCTAACGCAATGGAGCTCGCAGAAAACAAAGTTCAAGCTGCTGGCCAAGCTATGGACGAGGCCGCTGAAAAAGTTAGTGAAAAAGCTTCAGAAGCTGCTGATGCAATAGCTGAAGCTGGTGAAAAGACGAAGGAAGAAACGTCTGAAGCCGCTGATTCAGCAAAAGACATGGCTGGAGACGCAATGAAAGCTACCGGAGAGTCAGTTGAGAAAGCTGGCACAGCAATGAAAGACGCTGGTTCGGCTGCTAAGGAAGAAGCGGAAAAAGCTATGTAATGCTTCTTTCACAGAACATAGATCGGAAGGGCGCTCATTTGCAGCGCCCTTTTTCTTTTTACGCTCTGGCTGGAATTGTCCTTCTTGCCGGAGCGCTTCGAATAGTAAATCTGAATGACAGCCTTTGGTTCGACGAACTCTGGTCGACCCGTGTCCATCTCGGCGATCCTGCGCTTCTCCTTAAGAGTATTCTGAGGACTACCCATCCACCGTTTCACTACTTGCTGATGTATCCTTGGATACACCTCTTCGGTGACAGTGAAATTTCCATCCGACTACCATTTCTACTGTTTGGAATTGGATCTATTGTGCTCACCTACTGTCTTGGTAAAAGCCTTGGTAATGAAAAAGCCGGGCTTCTCGCGGCACTCTCCCTGGCGATTGCCCCGGCCCACATCTGGTATTCGCAAGAATCTCGACCGTACACAGCACTGAGCTTTTTCCTCCTGCTCGCCGTGCTGGCATTTCTTCGACTGAGGGAGAGGCCGGAATCGATCGCTTGGCGCAGAGCCTACCTCCTCGCCCTACTCGGGCTCGTGCTGGGGCATTATTTTTCGGTTCTCTTTTTGCCGCTTTTCGTCCTGCTCGCAAAGCGGCAGCCAAAGCCACACCGATTCTTGCTGCTGGCCCCAATTATTGCCGCGGCTGCACTTGCCGTGGCAGTTGGCTCTCAAATCTTGTTTGCCAGCTTCTTTACCTCAAATGACTATCTTCGTTTGTTTACTTTGTTCGAATGGTGGCAACTCTTCTTCCAGTGGTTTGCCCTAGGGAACTCACTCTATTCACTCAATCCCTATAGTGCTGCCCAAAGCGGGTTCGCTTCGGCCGTGAGTCCGCCTGGAAAGTTGGTGCTCCAGCTATTGTTCGTGCTCCCATTCCTCCTGAGCCTCTTTTCTTTGCGAGACTCTTCTCAACGTCGAACCATCGGATTACTTCTGTGTTTTCTTCTAATCGTTCCGGCTTCGCTACTCGCTCTCTCGCAGATTGGCTTTTCCAACATCTTCATTGAACGAAGTCTTTTTTCCGTCCTGCCGTTCTTCTTCCTCGTTATATGGTTCGGCGTGTTTCAGGTGCGAACTCGGAGAGGACAAATCGTGCTGGGACTGGCGATCCTCTCAATTCAAGGCGCTGCGAATCTTGGTTTCCATTTCAATCGCGATCAGTGGACCGTCTATAAACCAAAACCTGACTGGCGTGCGGCAGCTCAGTTTCTCGTAGAAGAGAATGGTGGAGCTGCCAACGTATGGGTATTCACCGCTAGCCCCGCTCATGTTCTTCGCTATTACCAACACCAAATTAAGCCGAGACTTCTCAATTCCAATCCGCCCACGGCTAACGCACAATTCCAGAAACATCCCCCGCATACATTCTTTGTGATTAAGAATAGACACTGGCAAAACAACTACGATCGTACCATGGAGGCAGTGTTCACAACTCCACACTATTATCTAAGCCATTCTTTGCAGCTGCGGAGCCTCGAAATTCATTCCTTCACCCGGTCAACCCTCGAGTAAGGGGGATTGTTAGGAACCGAGCGAGTAGCGAACGACCTCTATTGTCGATTGAATCTGCCACGGCTGAGGGGACGATAGGCGAATTGCCTCTACACGACGTAAGTCTCCAATCTGTGGTCGAAAGAATTTTTCAGCGTCCGAGGTACTTTGCACGTAGCGATTTAGCAACACGCCATTTTGCAACAAGGACGGCGCGGTGAGAAAGGTCTTAATAGATCGATCTTTCAAACGAAAACTAATTCGTATCGGAGCTGGTTTATACGCCAAGGCAGTCAATTGCCCTAAGAGCGAGTATTCTGCCATAAAAGACGCAAAGTGGAGTTCATCAGATTTCTCAAGCGTATACCATTCGCCTAAATTCATCTGAAAGGAACCGCGGTTTCCCGTTTGATAGATTGGCGACCGAACAGTCCGTGTGAGGACGAGTTTTTCCGGTGTTGCAACGGTCAGTTGATATCGATTCGCAAGCGCAATTTTCGTTCTTGATTCACTCATGAAACAGTATTCATCGTCTATGCAATGAGGTCGAAAAACGACTTGCTCGGGGGCTTTCGCAGAGTAGAAATAATTCGCGTTAATTCGATCTAATACGGTTGTGCAGACAGCGTATGAGGTAGGGATAGGTCGAGGAGCGTATTTCAATTGAGTTACGTCGCTCTTTCGAGTTCGCCAAGGTAACACGTCGACATCAGGCGCATTGGCTGTGCCAACAGCACTCTGCTGAAATTCCGTGCTGGAGAAGATATCAAGTGGGTATTGCGTAAACCCGGCGAGCCGATTCGCTATTGAGTCTGAATTCAGACTATGGCGCGCAACGCCAAGCGAGCAAACAAGCGCTATAAGAATAACTACACCGAGCTGCGCTCGACGCTGAGGATCGGTGAAAAGATAGAGCACGCCGAGAGCGAGTGGTGCTATCACGAGGAATAGCGGTAGATGGTAAAAATCGGATCGTACAATCGATTGTTTGTACGCCAAGAGGAGAAATGCTCCAATCATCAAGAGCTGCACTCTTGCTTGAACTGAGGATGCAGTTCTAAGCAGACTAAACGCAGCATTCGCAAAGCAGAGAAGCACCAGCACGATTGCGTATACATGCCAAGTCTGGGGCGTCCCCAAAGACAATGCAGCTTGATAGCAAGAAACGATCTCGAGACCGCCGTGTAGGTAGCCCAGTATATCAGTTTGGAGAAGTCCGCCGAGAATGAGTACTAGAGGGAAATAAGAGATAGCGAGCAGGAACGAGCGCAGTCGTCGCTTACCGCTACATAAGTTTGTACATTGCTGGAGCAAAAAGAAAAATCCAACGAGCAATCCGACATGCAATTGAGTAAAGAATAGGAATAACGCTAAGCCAAGCGCAAGGAGATAGCTCTTGTAGCAATTCTCCCGTTCGGCATGAAAGAGAAAGAACAGGAAGAGCACGGCAACATGAAATATTTGATTTGTCGAAAAGGGCACTGCAGCTGAAACGCCAATGCACAATGCGGCCATCGCAAGTGAAAAAACACCGCTAAGCCTCCGCGTCAGCAGCACCAAAGCACTACACAAGAGCGCCAGCCAAACCAAATCATAAGCGAGAAGCCAGGGTTGAATGCCGGGAAACCCAAGTCGCGTATACAACACGCCCAATGGGCCATAGGTAAAGACAAAATCTTGACCGAAAATCGATCCTTTGAGAAAGGCCGTATGTAGAGCAATTTGCCAGGTGCCGTCTATGCCTTCCCGAATCGGTCGGTAGAAGGCTGAAGGGAAATGGAGGGATCCAGCCGCAATCAATAGCAGATATCCCCACCGTAGATTGGCTCCTGGTACGATAGAGCCCCCCACTTTGTCCTTTAGATCAGGCATGCTTGTATCGCACTATTTCTTACCCACTCTATTGCCTATTGGCACATGCTCCAACAAACTTTCGTAGAATCGTTGCACGAGTGGTCGAGCGAGTGTCGAACGTCGTCCTACGAGGCTCACCGGTAATCTGACTCCAGGATCTGGAAATTGAATGATCTTGCTCCTCGAAATGCCAAGCGCGTCGGTCACGCCTCTTGGAACAAGGCCATGTCCAAAACCGTTTCTTGCGAGCTGTACAATTCCGTTAAAGGTTTGAATTCGCTTTGTGGGTTTCACTTTGGTGCCCCACACCTCGGTCCCGCGCTTTAAGGCCTGTTCGGTGAGCGTCCATGTATCAGAGGTTTGTTCATTAGCCATAACCTCAACCGTCTCAGTTTTCAAGAAGGCAAATCTCTTCAACTTCGATGGCACGATAACCATAGGTTCCTCGGCAAGCGAGAGAGAACTGAGATCTGGCATCGATTCCCCCCGCCCAAACACAATTGCCACAACACATTCTCCCGATCGCACTCTTTGCAGTGCAACCGACGTGGTATGACTGTTCAGCCGCAACTCTATCTGGGGGTTCAGTTCACGGACCTTGGCCAGCACAGATGCGCCCCATGAGAGCAACACTGAGGTACTAACTGCAATACTAAGCGTTCCCGAGTTTTCCTCTGCTTCTGTTCTGAGTGCAGTTTGCAGTTCTTCAAGCAGGGGGCGAACCCTTTCAAGCAAGGCAATCGCATGCGGTGTGAGTTCAACATTTCGACCCGCTCGTTGGACCAGTTTCGTCCCCAGTTCGTGCTCGAGGTTCGAGATCCGCTTACTTACTGCCGATTGGCTGATATGAAGACGCAGTGCTGCCGCGGACATTGTGCCGACTTCAGCGAAGGCGATAAGTGCTTCAAGGTGAGCAAACATGGCGAAGAGTTATATATTCCAAACTGGAATATATTCTATAGAAAACATTCATTTTATTCAAGCATAGAGATCGGCGATAGTAGAGCTGGAGGTCGTACTATGCATGTTTCTCATCTTGCTCCCGAGCTAGTTGCCTTTGCTCCCCTCGTCGCACTTCTGGCCGCTTTCGTTTCAGGCGTCACCGGAATGGCCGGTGGTATGCTGATGATGGCTGCGCTTGTTCTACTCTTGCCAGTCCCAGAAGCCATGGTCCTCCACGGCATTACTCAACTCACTTCTAATGCCTGCCGATTGGGTTTTCACTCCCGGCATGTGCATTGGACTGGCGTGAAGTGGCATATGCTTGGCGCCGCGATCATAGTTGTCGCATTAAGCTTCTTTCGATTCATTCCCTCAAAACCAATGGTACTGTGTCTTTTAGGCGCGCTTCCATTTCTCGCGGCAGCAACACCAAGACAGGTTGCGCTCGATTTCGCGAAACCGCTCCATGCCTTGTTCTGCGGACTTACGAGTTCGCTGACAACGATGACCGTTGGCGTTGCAGGTGGCGTTATGGATTTGTTCTTCCTGCGCGGGTCGCTCGATAGGTATTCGGTCATGGGCACTAAATCAGCCACCCAAATTTTCATACAAGTCGCGAAGATCGGCTACTTCTACTTATTGTCAAACCCTTCGCAGCATGGAGTCGGCATCTACGCCTTGATACCAACGGTGGCTATTAGCACATTTACGGGAATCTGGTTGGGCAAAGTCGTTTTGACGAAAATGAGTGAGCGTCGATTTCGCCTCGTAGGCACATTCGTCCTGTTCGCAACAGGTGCAGTTCTTGTGGTGAAGGGGCTGCTACTCACCGTGTGAGTAGCAGCTGCACAGACTCGCGCCTAGTCGTATCGTCGAGTCGGATCATCCACCGTTCGACACTCTCTATCACCATTGTTTTGATAGAACTTAATGGTAATAGGAGCGTATTGAGCGAGCGCACTACCACTTGAACTAATATCAAAGTGGGCACGCCCTCCATTTGGGCAACAGGTGCGTCGACTCCCTGATGCTACAATTTCTCCAGTACTCGAGAGCACTTCGATCTTGTTTACTCCTTTATCTCCTTCCCAGTACTCGCCTGGTAGAAGGATAACAGGACGGCCTGTTACTTCAGAAACTTGTTTGTAG
>CBDUGV010000014.1:0-34596 GCA_965366815.1 uncultured Bdellovibrionales bacterium
ACCATTCTACTTCTACTAGGGAAGGCGACGATCATTTGGTTTGTACTTAAAGTACTGGGTCACTCTCATACAGTTAGTGTCGCAACGGGCGTCTCGCTGGCGCAGGTTGGAGAATTTGCCTTTGTTTTGGGTGCCATCGCCCGAGATTCTGGTGCGCTCTCGGAGGAGTTGTGGTTGTTGATGGTTTCTTGTGTGATCATCTCTCTTTTTCTTACACCGTACCTCATTGCATCAGCACCGAGAGTTGCAGTAGGACTCGCTTCATTGTTCTCTCGAAATGCCAGTCTCGATGAACTAGCGGCGAGCAACGATGGCCAAACTCCGGCTGAAATTGTCGTTATCGGGTTTGGTCCGGCGGGTCAGACTGTTGCCAATGGTCTACTGCAGTATCAGAATCGACTGATTGTTATCGACCTCAATCAGAAATCGGCTCTGCTGGCTGAAGAAATGGGGTTTCGAAGCGCGGTGGGTGATTCTGCGGAGTCCGAGGTATTGGAACATGCGCGAATCGAGAACGCTCGAATTGTCGTAGTGACGATTCCCCATCACGCGACCACTATGAGGATATTGAGGCATGTGCGGGTTCTTGCACCAAAAGCCAGACTTGTAGCTCGTTCCCGGCATCAGCGAGATGTCAAAGAGCTGGAGCTAGCAGGAGCACACATCGTTGTTGGGGATGAGGAACAAGTGGGTAGGGAACTCGCCCATGAGGTTACGGTGCTGGCACAACCTGGGGTTGCCAAACCCCTGTAACTGGCAATTCTCGCTCAAAAGAGTGGGCATTTGTTCTGCAGAAAGGGCTAATATACTGTGCTGGCGACCTATATAGCTGATTCCCGACTATGTAATTGCGGGAATCAGGAAAACCTGATAGGCTCTGCCTACTTATTTGTATTTCAATTAGATAGGATTTTGTAATCCTGCCAGAGAATTTTCCTTTCATTTCCAATACTGCGAAATGGTGTGCTGATGGGTCTGAGCAATTGCTTTGCTTGGACGGTGAGGAGGCGGAGGTTCGCGGATTACGATACTGATTTTTCATGGATCAAATTTCATTTTCAGAGCTTGAGTTGATCGAGCCAATCAAACGCTCATTAGAAGAGCAAAAATATAGTCAACCAACCGCTATTCAGGCCCAAGCTATTCCGCATTTATTGGGCGGTGGTGATGTTCTGGGTTGTGCGCAAACTGGGACGGGTAAAACGGCAGCGTTTGCTATTCCGACTCTCCAACGTTTGTACTCCGATAAGCGAGCTCGAAAAAACAGAGTCGCACGGGCGCTTGTCTTAACTCCAACACGCGAACTCGCAGTTCAGGTTGCCGATAGCTTTAAGCAATATGGGCGACATCTGCCGATGCGCTACGCCGTAGTATACGGTGGGGTGAGCAAGGTTGCGCAAATCAACGCACTTTCGAAAGGCGTTGATGTCTTGATTGCAACTCCCGGACGCCTACTCGATTTGCTGAATCAAAAGAAAGTTCGACTCGATGAAGTTGAGACGCTTATTCTTGATGAAGCGGATCGCATGTTCGATATGGGGTTTCTCCCGGACCTGAGGAAAATCCTCAACCAACTGCCTAAGAAGCGTCAGACATTGCTATTCTCCGCTACTATGCCGAAGGAGATCGCGCACCTTGCAGATAAAGTTCTATTTCAGCCAAAGAAGATTCAGGTTGCAACAGCTTCTTCTACTGCTGATCTGATCGAAGACAGTGTGTTGTTTGTCGATAGAGACAACAAACGTTCATTGTTGTTTGAAATCCTCGATCGAGAGGGCGTCGATCGAACGATTATCTTCACTCGAACCAAGCATCGGGCGAATAGATTGGCCCAGACATTGGTGAAGAAGCGAATTAAATCGGCGGCGATTCATGGCAATAAGACTCAGAATGCGCGGCAGAAAGCGCTGCAGGACTTTAGTTCCGGTCGAGTGCGTGTTTTGGTTGCGACGGACATAGTTGCTCGTGGTATCGATGTGGAAGGAGTATCTCATGTCATTAACTACGAGCTTCCAAATGAAGCTGAGAGTTATGTACATCGGATCGGTAGGACTGCGCGGGCTGGAAGCTCCGGAGTAGCTATCTCGTTTTGCGATCTCGAGGAAACCGATTACTTGGCTGAGATTGAGAAACTGCTCAACAGAAAAGTGCGAGTGTGTGAAGATCATGGGCAACATTCAGTGAAAGTTGCAGAGCAATACGCCAGTCCTTCAAAGGTAAAGAAGCCTCAGTCCGCCCGTGGGAGTCGCCGTGGAGGTGGCAATTCTCGTGGCGCTGGCAATGCTCGGCGACGACCTCAGAAGCGTCGACGGTCCCAAGGCGGAAGAAGTCGAGTCAACGCTTAGCGTCAATAGTGCGTTGTGCCATTTGCGAGCGTGCGAACGGAAAGGGTAAGCCCCTGCATCAGGGGGTTTGAAACGTGAACCACTTCGAGTGCAACTTCTTGCGGTGAAATAAACTTCCCTGAAAACATGTCGTTTGCCATCTTGGTTCTAGCTTCACCGTGATACACCTTCTCCATACCTGGTGTATCACCAACCGTGGGGCAAATTGAAATAGATCGAATGCCAGCTTCTTGTCCGTCGCGGGCCACCGCCTTCATAAGTCCATTGGTTCCAGCCTTGGAGGCAGTATAGGCGGCGGAACTCACTTTAGCTCCCTTGATCGCAGCATCGCTACTAATGAAAACAATGACGCCACCATTGCCGTAGCGCTTCATACGTCGACTCGCTTCTTGAGAAACGAGAAAAGAGCCAGTGAGATTAACCGAAATCATTTTTTGCCAATCATCAAGGCTGATCTCGCAAAAGTTTTGGGCGATGAAAAAGCCCGCATTGGAGACAACGATATCGCATCTGCCATACTGCTTCTCTATTTCATCGTAGCAGCGAACGACCTCGGGCTGATTGCTCACATCCATGGTAATCGCAAGTGCCTCGCCTCCGTCCTCTCTGAGAACCGATGCTATGCGCTCCGTAGACTCCGGATCTATGTCGCTTACGGCTACTGTGGCTCCGGCTTTGCTCAAGCCCTGGGCGATGGCTGGTCCGAAACCGTATTTCCCCGAGGCATCAAGCCCGGCTCCAGTTACTAGGGCAACTAAACCTTCGTGCGATTTCATAATCCATTGCCTGTGTTAAATCGGTTCTTTGCTGATCGGAAATATATCTTTTGTATAACAAATATCAGCAACTGCACATATTTTGCACCTTGCCGCATAACGTTCATGTGTTTTTCTTTGCGTGAGCGAACACATCAGTGTTTGCCAAGTGATTTTATACTTGAGGTTTAATGATGGGTCGAGACCAAACGGCGCCGCAGATTCCTGCGCAGAATCTAGACAATTCCAACGAGCAAACCAGTACTGCTTCCGACAACTTGGCTGAATTAAGTCAGGCTCTAAAAGAGAGCATGGGCAACTTGCGCTCCCTTGTGCCAGAGAATTCCGAACAGTTTGTTGCATTCGCTGATCAGAGGCAACCAGAAGGTGGACGCCAGCAGCAAGGTGGTGCAAAGGGAGTTGGTGCTCCGCAACAAATCCAACAAGAAGCTGAGTATTTTGTAGTTAGTGACAGTATTAAGCAACTTGGCAGTGCAGAGGATGCTCGTCGTGACAACAAAGATATCGCCCGTGAAGACTATGGCATTGAAGTCAGCAGGAAGGATGGAAAAGGAACATTAAATTTTACCCAGGACAATACGAGTTATCCGTTGACTGATGCCACCCTCCAAGTCGGAGTGCATCGACAACCCGGTGGACTCTCAGCCCAGGTCAATGTCGTCGACAAGATGAAAGACGGCGTTATTTCGGTAGATAGAATTTCAGTGAATGGGGCAGGCGCACATAGCATGCTCGAGACAATGAAAATCTCGATTGCTGGGCCGAACCCGGAGAAAACAGTTCAGCAGTTGCAGGAGTTGGGAATCACCCTAAAACCAGAAGTTGGCGCAATTGAGGTTTCCAGTGCTGGAAGGTCCAAGGCGATAACATTGGGACCAACTAGTGGCGAGGTAAAAATTTCCCTAGATGAAAGAACGGGGAAAGTAACCGTTCAGAACATTGAGATTCCGGGTCAGAATGGTGCCACAGTGCAAGCTGCGGAAGGCGTGCGAGTTGCACAAGATCTCGTACTCGATACGAAACGAGATAATGAAATTCATGTAAGCAAAGAGTATCAAGTAGATACCGAAGGACAGCGTCTGGGGCAAGGTGCTGGGCCTAAGACAAATTTTGAAGTTCATCCCACGACGGCACTGCCCGTGCGCAATGATGTTTCATTCAATGCAAATCGACTCGCCGAGCTGAAGCCAGGAGAGGTCATCAAGAGTGGGGCCGGGATTGAGTGGAAGAAAGATAATGATGGAAATCTCTATTATAATACCAACGGGAATCAGACTTGGGGGCGACTTGATAGAGAAGAAGCCTACTCAACGGCCCTAGACGGACGCATGCATGTGCAAGCTCCTCAAGAAGGGTTTGCAGATGGATTTGCTGACGACATAATGCGAGCTCGCGAAAGAGTGGATAAGCCAGAGGTTAAGCCACACAACTATGAGCTCGATGTGAGCGATCCTGTTAAAGTTGCCCAAATATTCAATCATGGATTCTCGGCAGCGCAAGAATACGCTCAAAGCAATGGCTATCAGTTAGGCTACAAGCCAAGTGGTGTGCTGGAGAAAGGTATTCAAGCGGCAAAGCCGATTAATGTCGCTGCAATGAAGCCGCATGAGCGTTTGGATCGAATAGAGCTGCAAGAAGTCTGGGCTCAGAAAATGGAAGGCGGTAAACCAGTTGGAGATCCAATCGAGCTCGGCTTAGTTCGCATTCAAGACAAGACGCATCTGACAGGACCTATCGCATCGCCAGAAAAGATTGCAAACGATATCCATGCGATGATGAAAGAGAAGCTGGAGCTATAGGCTCAGACAACTCTTCGTTACCACTAGTCTTTTCGAGATTCTCGCCGTATTCCTACCAAGTGTCCGTATGAGCAATGTCATATGAGGGTTTTGCCTCCTCTGAGATTGTGAAAATGGATACGTACCTATTTACGGAGGGAGCAATGGCTCGAATTCTAGTAACAACCGATTTCTCTGAAAACTCAACGGTGGCGATTAAGCACGCTTTAGAGCAGACCATTTTGAATGATAGCGAGGATTCAGCACTGATAGTATTGAATGTCGTTGAGGATTTTGTCTCTACCAATATCAATTTTGGCTATGGTTTTGCAAAAATGGATGTCGAAGGTGCGATGGACAAAGCGGAAAAATCCGCGACCATCTGGCTTCGTGAGTTTTGCCAAGAGCATTTTCCTGACACGACAGTTCAACAGGTGGTAGTTCGTGCCCGTTCCGGCGTGGCTGACACAATTGTTGAGCAAGCGAAACTTCTGAATGCTGATCTCATTGTAATGGGAACGCATGGGAGAAGTGGCGTACAACGAATGATCTCAGGCAGTGTCGCCGAAGGAGTTTTGAGATTAGCCACTATTCCGATCCTGCTGGTGCCGAATAAGAAACCTTAGTATTTCCATGGGCGAGCTCTCTCAGCTCTCGCAGTAGGTCGATGTCTTGTTCTTCAAGATTTTGACCACTGCTCCCAGTGGAATCGAATTCTAGTTGATCCCGATATAGACGATAGGCGTTTTGCGCTTCCTGCGTGCCTGGGAACTCACGGATACATTGTTCTAGATATAACGGGGCATACACCGCCAAGGACAGAATCGGGAGTCTCGTATAGGCGGTTGATAGAAGGAGCATTGCTTCTTTTCGGTTGTCGTGTTGCTGTTGCTGACTATCCAGGTAGGTATGCAGTAGGCGAGTTGCTATCAACGTCTTGACTAGATTCTGTTCTTGGACTGAGACTCGCACCTCATTGATCACTGGCTTGAGAAGACCCTTCGATGTGGTCAATGTGTCTGCATTTACAGGGTGGATCACTTGTGTAGAAGTTTCCAAGTCGGTGATCCATGCGTCCAAAACTGTCAGCTCCTCATTGGTGAAAACAATTGGTCCCTTGATAAGGGATTTCAACTGTTTGACAGCGAATTCGGGTCTGTCTTTTACTCGAATCTCAACGACGAGCCATAGTTTTAAAGACTCAAGCGCGGAGGAGGATCCCGATTGTACCTGTGAAAGTCCTTCCGCTAGTCCGAATAGCTCATTGGACGCGGCGTCAAATTGCCGAGTCGCTATGAGGTATTCTGCTCGAGCAAGACGTTCTTCGGTTGAGCTGCCGTGAAGAAAACGTACATCGGCGAAGAAAGAACTCGTATCTCCCCATCGCGAATGGCACGCAACGCAATTCTGGGCCAGCCCACGCAATCGCCAGTTCGCATATTCCTTGTTCCCAGATTCGAATCGATTGCGAATGTCTTTGAGCGCGCTGTTTTGAGCCTGTAAGGCTATCCGAAATCCAGGTTCTTGCTGGAGTTTGGAAGAAAGATCCGAGACTGCATGGAAATCCTTGCTAAGCGATTCCAAAAGTAAAGCAATTCGCTTTTCAGATCTGGGATCAAAAAAATCCTTAGTTGTCCAAACATAAGTGTAGAGTTCGCTCGTAAGCATATAAGCATCTCTCATTCTCTTCTTAAGTCCTTGTGACTCAGTCGGTTCGGACATGCGAGTGCAGGCAGAAGAAAGTCCGAAAACCGCAAGCAGAACTAGGAGGCAGGTGATTTCTTTTCTTGAGGTTCTCAGCACAGTTTTAATCTCCCTTAGTAGATCTTGTTTCATCTATTCGATATTCAGTCAGATTGTCATTTTTAAGCAGTTTCTGCCGCTCAAGGTACGCTAGAGCTGCAGCCAATTGCTCTTCCAGTGCTGCGGCTACGTCAATTTTTGCCACGTGAACTTGATCTTGATCATCGAAAGGTTCAAACGAGGCGATATGAGCGTCGAGTAGTTCCAAACGGCCGTCCGAATTGCTTTTCCCCTGGCGAGCACGAGAGCGCAATCGCTCAGCTATTAGCTCTCTCGGGGCCGTGCACTGAAAGTGGATACAGGGGGCTCCCACTTCTAAGGCCAACTCGTAGGCTTTCTCGCGGAACTCTCTCTTGGAAAAAGTAGCGTCCAAAATGACAATTCCTTTCCTATTGAGCCCTTGTCGAGCAATCTTGGTCATCTGGGAATAGATAGTGTCTCTCGCAGTGATTGAATACACCCCTTTGGCAAACTGTTCTTTTCTTTTCGACGAGGTTTCAGTCAGATTCTCCGACCGTAGATCATCTGAGCTATAATACTCAGCGCATAAAAGCGACTGCAGGGATCTCGCCAATGTGGATTTTCCGACCCCCATGTAACCGCCGACGAGAACTAGCAGCGGACCTCTAATTCCCAGTGAATATCGGGATGCGAGCCCTAGGTAGCGTTCAACCTTCACTAAATCTAGGGTTTGAGCAGAATGTTCATAAGCCTGTTGCTCAACTGAGATAAACTCGACTTTGGCCCGCACCATAGCTCGGTAGCAGCAGTAGAATCTTGCAAGATTCTGCCCAACCGCACCTGAGGTATGCTGTCCATACGAGGCGAGAAGTTGATCGGCAAGATCGGCCCTACCACAGAATGTAAGATCCATGGCTAGAAAGGAAACGTCATTTAAGACGTCCACTGTACGCAGCTTCCTGCTAAACTCTACACAATCTATCACATTGAGATTCTTCGGACTAAAGTAGATGTGTTCAGTGCGTAGATCTCCATGGCCCTCAACAAACAGGCCTTTTGAATGTCGCGCTGCGAGTTGTGTATAGAGTTCCTTTTCTTCTTCAACATAGCTGGATATCAAGCTGAGAGCTTTTGTCGCAGCGGGAGATAGTGTTGATCTGCGGGTTGAGTCGAAAAATGAGATATTGTCTTGGACCGCTTGCCAGAATTCTTCAACTACCGTTGGCGGATTATCTGCGGGGATTCGATGGAATGCGGCAAGCCGCTGGCCCAGTTGATCTATTTTTCGAGAGTAATCGGCATTGGGCTTTGAGAACAATTGAACTTGCAGACAATCTGTATCAGCCAATTTCTTCATCACCACGACTGATTCGATGGCTTCTTTCGGGAGCACCACACGCTCGGGTTGAGCATGTAAAGAAGATTGGCAGACGCCTCTCGCGCTATGCGACAGAAAACAAACACCAAGGTAGACATCTGTTGTGAGTCGTCTATTAAGTAGAACTTCCGACTGGCAAGAAGAATACCGTTCCGAGAGTTTTCGGTGGTCTACGAAAGGAAGCTCAATCGGTTTCTTTACTTTGTAGACGAGACTCTCCCCTAGCAAAATTATAGAAATGTGAGTTTCAATTATCTGCGCAAGTTGAAATTCAGGATCGATCCAATATGGGAAACCCAGTTCGAACAGTCGTGATTGTGCCTCGCAGCTAAGTTTCGATATCAGCTCGTATCGATGTGGTTGTGTTGCTGATATAGATTCGAGAAATGGTTCAGGTAAAGTTTTCACTGGTAGTACATTCGATAGCTAGGAAATTCGTATAATAGGAAGCTGTTTAAGGCCAGCAGTCGAAGTGCGAACCGGAGAACTCGGCCCTGGTAGTGCCACACCTAAAATTTTCCATTGAATAGTAAGCGTATCTCCTTTCAATACCGCTCGAGGTTGGCCCAGTACAAGGTCTTTCCTGAGAAGAATCCAGCGTTGAAATTCCTTTCGAAGGAACTTTTCTGTGCCGCACTCAATTTCGCCGTCGAGGTAAAGAGTGTCACCACCCAACAGTATGTGTAACTGCTCAACATCGAAGGGTTCGAAATGGGCTTCTAGCGTCATAGTTGTTGGTCGACAAAAGCTGCAGATCGGAGGATAGGAGCCATTTGTTGATACCTGTACTTCAGCCACGGGATAACTCTTCTCGGTCGCAATCTTGGGTTGAATCCCTGTTTACACGAGCTTACAGGGTATATTCTTCGGGTATCGCGGCTATATGAGTGAGATCATATTGTTCAATCAGAGCAATCGGAATTTTGGGTAGTAGGTTAAAATCCTTCAGCAAGCTCATCAAGGCTTTCAGTATCGAGAATGGTCACAATTCCATTCTTGGTGAGGTCTAGCAATCCTCCGCGCTCCATGGCCTTTGTCACCCGAATCGCGGTCTCTACCGTCGTTCCCGACATTTCCGAGAGCTCTTTGCGAGTTACTCGGATAGATCTGGATTGGTTGTCGTGTCGGATGGAGGACGGGAGCATGGCCAACAGCCCAGCTGCAATTCGTACTTCTACTTTGTCGTGAGCGAGTGCTCTTGAGAGAGAATGAGCGCGGTTTAGTCTCTTGGCAATTAAGTCAACAAAGGCCCTGTACAAAGCAGATTCATTCTCCAATAGGGAAACGAGTGCACGTCGAGGGACCAACAGCAGTTCAGTATCAATCTGTGCACGAGCCGAGAAAGTATATGGTTGTTCCTCAAGTGCAAGGGCAATTCCAAACAAATCGCCGGGTAGAAGAGCTTCTACTATTAATTCTCTTCCTGTAAGAGAAGTTTTTAGCAGGGAAAGTCTCCCAGTAAGAACTAAGAATCCGGAGTTTCGCTCATCTCCTTCGAACACTATGTGATCACCAGCTGAATATCTTTTCTTCGTGCTCAAAGAAATTAGTGCGGATAGGTTTTTATCTGAGATTGCCGCAGTTGGGGCTGATTGGTGAATGCTTTCGAGTATAGTTTGTAGTTGCTCGGCGGACAGAGGGTTCCGTTGAGAACCCTCAAACTCAATGGGCTGCTTAGTTCGAAGTGATTCGCCCATATCGGAATTTTCGAGCGAAAACTTGTGAAGCGCAAGTTCAATGGCAACCCGCAATTCTATTGATTGAAAGGGTTTTAGTACGTAGCCAAAGGGATCGGTGATTTTAGCACGTTCGACAGTCGAGTCATCGGCATGAGCGGTAAGATACACAATAGGAGTGCGTCTAGAGTCGTTAATGCGTTCTGCTGCTTCAATGCCGTCAATCTCTCCCTTTAAGCGAATATCCATTAAAATGAGTGAGGGCTGAAGTTCGAGTGCTTGCTGCACAGCCTGTTCACCTGAGACACATACACCACATATCTCGTAACCAAGCTTCAGCAGATTGGATTTTATGTCCATTGCGACGATTGTTTCATCTTCGACAATCAAAATTCTCGGTATCGTCTTCATTTAGATATCTCTACTTGTTGGGAATGCGGAAACTCAATTCGAACACTAAACCCCGGGGAGCTTGTATTTAGGTCTACATTGCCGAGAAGCTGTCCGGTCAGGTTTACTACTAACTGCATTCCTAGCGTACTGCATCGCAACATATCGAAATCTTCCGGTAGTCCTACGCCGTCATCAGCATACTCCAAGACATAGAGATTGTCCCCGTGGGTGCTGAGCGTAACATTGATTGAGCCAGCTCGATTGTTCGGAAAAGCATGTTTTAAGGAATTGGTGAGCAACTCATTTAGTATGAGACCACAGGGGATGCTCTTGTCCATGGGAAGAGTAAGTTCTCCAGCAGCGATTTCAAACTGTACTCGTTGTCCAGCTTGAAAAGAGATAAGAAGGCTTTTAGAGAGTTCGTCTGCATAACTGGCAAAATCAATCTTTCCGAAATCACCAGCTCGGTACAGTCGCTCATGAATGAGAGCGATCGAACGGACTCTATTCTGGGCTTCGTTAAATGCATCGCTGACTGCGGGGTGATCGACGGCATCTGCTTGAAGGCTGAGTAGACTACAAATTGTTTGAAGGTTGTTTTTTACTCTGTGATGTACTTCTTGAAGCAATATTTCCTTTTCTCTCAGTGAAGCGTTCCTGAGTTCCTCTTGCTCCCTGCGTTCTGAAACGTCACGAACGACCGCAGTAAAAAAGCGCTTCTTCGCTACAACTACCGTGGAAATCGACGCCTCAGCGGGGAATTCACTCCCATCTTTTCTACGACCATAGATATCTGGCCGCCCGTTCATATGCCGGGCATCAACACCTGATTCTGCAAATTCACTAACGTAGGATTGATGGTTTTTGCGAAATCTCTCGGGTAGCAGTAGGTCTAGTGGAGATCCGACTATCTCCTCCGAACAGTATCCGAAAATTCTCTCAGCGCCCAAATTGAACATCAAGATATTCTGCTTATCATCGACGGTGATTATCGCATCATCAGCGATGCGAAAAATTGCCTGAAGCAGTGCATATGAATGATCTTCATTCATTCGACCCTATATCCTCAAAGGTAAGAAAAATCCTTGCTGCAAAACTGCCCCGCAAGAATAAGCGATTCTACCTGCAAGCGCACCTCTCGATCGCCTTGTCGGAGCGATCTACAGATCTCGTTGGGCCAAACTCTAGCGGCTTCAACGCCACAATTGAGAAAAGGGGAGTATTAACGGAGGGTTAAGCTGGCCAAAGCCTCGAATTGCTCGGTGAAAGAGTTCTAGCGATTGAACTAATCCGTAGAATCAGAGTCCGAAAGTAGGTCCGCTAAGGTACTGCAGGCATCTACCGTGGTGAAAATTCCAAGTAGTTTCTCATTCTCAGCCACGATAGCACATCCAAAACGTTCGTCTGCCATTGTTCTTGCAATCTTACGCACGCTTACATTTGGCTCGACAATGTAGGGATCTTCGATATAGGAATCTTTGATCAAAATCTCTTCTGCGGTCGACGTTTCTTGACTCAGAACGTAGTTGATATCTCGATCCGTCAATATTCCCACCACTGCCCCACCGCGTCTCACAGGCAAATGCCGAATACCGTATTTCATCATCATCGCCTTTGCTTTTGCGAGTGTCTCATGGTCGCCGATAGTGTGTGGCATTGGATGCATCACCTTTTCGATCTTTAATTCACTTTTTCTCATATGCATTATCCAACGAAAAACATCGGGTTAATCAAGAAGCTTAAATTACTGTTTAGACTTCCGAAAAGCTTATGAGCCAGGTCATACACGCTATATGTATCGGCTCAAACAATCCTTTGCTTGTAGCTCTTGCTGTCTAAGGAACGAGTAAAATGGCATTGGGTGCACGCTCTATCACCGCTTGTGTTGTACCTCCGTTAATGGCTTCACTTATTAATCCGGAACTAAACGCACCAACGGCAAGTAGGTCGGCCGAGAGGTCTGTTGCGAGCTCAACGAGCTCATCTCCGGGATTTCCAGAAAGGTGTTTTGTCTCAAAAGGAAGTCTGCAACTGTTTAGATATTCAATTGCCGGTGCCTGGATGCTCTCTGCTTCTGTTGCGCCTGAACAGACAGTCGTGAGAAAGATTTTCGTGTCGGGACTTGACTCTGCGACCTCAATGACAAATTTGAGAGTCCGATAAGAGGCATTGCTGCCGTCAAAGCCGAGCACGACAGTTTGTAAGGCGCAGCGCTCCGATGTGGTAGCTAAAATAGGGGTTGGAACAATCTTAGATATTGCTTGGAGAGACGAACTATCTTCGACTTCGCGAATTGCCACATGAGCACCAGCGCGCCCTAAACACAATAAGTCGGCACCTTTGGCGTGTTCGGACAAGGCATCAACGACGTTGTCGCGCTCGACGATAAACTCGAATTGGATTTCCTCCTTCTTCAGTCGAGCCGAGAACGCTTTCTCGAGATCTGCCGATTCCCTTTCCACTTTCTCGATAGTTTCAAGCATTTCATCGGGAGGAAGTGGGGAAGGGATGTTTGGAATCAGTCCTGTCGCTATCGCGAGAGACTCCAGGAAAGACGAATGAACAAAGCGACGCTCGTCCTCAATCGCCACTCCAAGGAGTCGCGCCTTATGTCGATTGGAAAGTCGTACTGCAGTATCCAATGCAACAACTGAGGAAGGCGCGCCGTCAAAGCCGACAATAATTTTTCTCAATGCCATCAATTTCTCCCTTCAAGACTATTCTTCATCATTGGTCTGAACGGTAGTCGGTATGAGCAACACGGGGCAGGGTGCAACGCGGACTACCTGTTCAGTTACGCTGCCAAGCAGAAATCGGTTTAGTCCACTACGCCCGTGTGTCCCCATAATAATCAATTCCGACCTGTGTTCTTTGGCGACATGAGCAATCTGTTGATGCACAGGGTCCGTCCCGTTTATCACACTAGTAGTTACTGGAAGGTCTCGGAACACGTTAGTGCGCAATGCAGTAAGCTGCTTTGTTGCAACGTCCTTTGCTTCCTTCACCCAGCTGTCGGTATCCTGTGGAATGAACACCAATGCATCTGGACCGGTGACAATGGGAAGTGAGATAACGTGCAATAGAGTGATATGAATGTTGTCCCTCCCCAACAGTTCAGCTTGCTCAAAGACATAGGGAAATGCCGCAGCGCTACATTCAGAAAAATCAGTTGGAACGAGGATTTGTTTCATGGAGCCTTCCCCTCAGAAATGAAAAAAGTATCGAGTAGGGTGAAGTCGGTATAATGCCAGAGAACCTCGAAAAGGACTATGAGCCTTGTCATATCAGCTCACAATTTTTGCTAGATACACTGTTTTCAAGTGGCAAATAAACCTAGTGAAAGGGCCAATTGAAATGAAAGAAATCCCCGCTGTAGAGACTATTATGACGTCAAATCCGGTGACTGTTGCGAGCGAGAAGCCCGCGGGAGTAGCGATTGCGCTTATGAATGATTTGGGAATTCGACATCTTCCAGTTACTCATGGACCGAGGCTCGTTGGAGTGATCTCGGAGCGAGATCTATCGATTGCACTCGATATGCAGAAACAGTCAAATATCGTCGTGAAAGTCGGGGATCTTTGTACCTATGATGTCTATACCGTATCGCCACAAACGCCGATTGACGAGGTGCTTGAGAACATGGAGCGCAGGGCGATTGGTTCAACGGTGGTATTGAGCGCAGAAGGACAGATTCTCGGGATGGTGACCAATGTCGATGTCTGTAAGACGTTTAAAGATTTCCTGAGAAGTGCAGCGCTGCGTGAGCCGGCTGCCGAAAGCTACCTTGGATAGAAACTATGACAACGGATGAAGTGAATAGTGAGAAAACAAAGCTAGATGCGGCGTCGTTTGATGATAAGTCATTGCTGCCCGATAATGCTGATCTCATCGATCCTCTCAAGGAGATCCGCCGTTGCGCACGAGAGCTTTGGCAGAAAGACGGTTGTCCCTCAGTCGGCTCAGTCCGCCACTATTGGAGCCTCGCTGAAGAGCAGTTGACGACTGGTATCCCTTTCACGCTGAATCTTTCTTGTGCGGCGCCGATAGAAGGAGAGTCTGACGCAGTTGTGGAAGCGGCCAATGAAGGAAGTTCCTGTACGGACTCTCCATTACGTCTATTGATTAAGAAAGTGCTGCCGCCCCCGTTGAACTACCATGAAGCTATCTGTTTGGCGCGGATACTTCATACCTCGACTCTGAGTACAGCTGCGGCAATTGCGTTTGGTCCAATTGGGACTCGAGAGATTGCCGAAGTACTTTCGGGTATCTTGGTGAAGTTCGATGAGGAGGTTAGTGAAAGAACTCCAGTAGCGACATTCATGGAACACTTGGAATGGGAGAAACGATTGAAAAAATTATTCTGTGAAGACGTGGCGCTCACCAATTTAGACCGCACAACTACAGCTCGACTCATAGATGCATTCGAGAAGGAACCGAGCGTGACAGCTATTGTTCCCCGAGTTCAAACAACAACGAAATGTCGAGGATGCGAAGAGTGCGAAGATAGGGAGATTCGTTGAATCTTGCTTGTTGTTCCGCGACGATTGCGAACGGCTGTGTATCGATGTTAGATACTACGTGGCGCCGGAAGGGGCCATGTGAGAAGAAAATCTATATTTTCCGGGCATTTAGAGCCTAATAGGTTCTTATTGTGTTGGAAGATTGCGTTACGTGTCGCTCTATACCCCCGTTTCAATGGCTAAGTCGTTTTCTTTAAGAGATACAGCGATAATTGCTAGCTTCCGCCTTTCCAGGAAGATCATTCGTCTCTTGCCTGCAAAATGGGTCGTCACTTGCTGCAAGTATATCGGATTTATTGTTGGACGCTTGTTATCGCGCGATAGGAAAATTGCGCTTTCGCAGATTCGCTATGCCTTTCCTCAAGGCGATCCAAGGGATTCAGCAGATAAATCGCTCTCTCGTTCACAAGGGTATGAAGTTCTAGTTGATGATGTGTTTCGACATGTCGGAGAAAGTCTTGGCGAGAGTCTTATTATTGACCGCTTGTTCGAGGTGAACTCTGGACCTAATTCCGGTTCAGAAGCATTGCGCTTGGGAATCGCTCCTGACTTCTGTCACTTTACTACTGATAATCAAGATGTTGCCTATGACGCCTTAAAGGACGGAAAAGGCGCAGTTGGCTTAAGCGGTCACGTCGGAAGTTTCGAATTGCTTGGGAGATTTCTCGTTCATTGCGGTATCCCCATTTCAGCGATTGGCCGGAAACCCGATAGCCCGATATTTGCCGAAATGCTGGATGAGCTTCGTCAAGGCTACGGAGTTGATACGATATGGCGAGATGGCCCTACCGCGATACGGAGGATAATGCAGGCACTGAAGGAGGGGAGGGTGCTTGCTGCGCTTATTGATCAGGATACGAATGTCAAAAGCGATTTCGCCGATTTTTTTGGTCTACCCGCCGCAAGTCCGATCATTCTAATCGAGCTCGCTATCAGACGCCGTATTCCTTTATTTACTTCTTTTATCTATCGACGTGGTCCACTCGAACATTTTGTTGAAACGAGACTGATTGACTACGACCCTGAGAGCCCGACTGCCGCCATTGATTCGCTTGCAGAATACAATCGCCGGTTGGAAGCTATTGTTCGGCGTTATCCGGAACAATCAGTTTGGTGGCACAGAAGATGGAGAAGAAGACCCGGGATTGATTATTTGAAACAACCCGAGCTTCTTCCAACTACTAAGGAATATATTAGTTGGTTAGATGACCAATGCCAAGAAACTCTACTTAATGCGAGTCCAGCAGAACGTTAGTCTCGTTTAAACTTTTTGAATTTAACTTTGCCCAGTTGATCAGCTTTGGCTCCAAGTCGTTTCCTCCGATCCTCTTCATACTCCGAGAAGTTGCCATCGAACCAGATAACTTCAGAGTTCCCCTCAAAAGCCATGATGTGAGTTGCAATTCGATCGAGAAACCAACGATCGTGGCTAATCACGACGGCGCAGCCTGCGAAATTTTCCAGTGCAACCTCTAGCGCACGCAAAGTATTGACATCAAGATCGTTGGTCGGCTCGTCAAGGAGCAAAACGTTACCAGCTTCCTTAAGCGTCAGAGCTAGGTGGGCTCGATTACGCTCTCCCCCTGAAAGCACATTGACGGGCTTTTGTTGGTCCGGACCCGCAAAGTTAAATCGAGCGACATAGGCTCTCGAATTAACTTCTTTTGAACCGAGCATAATGCTATCACGGCCCTCAGATATCACTTCCCAGACCGAACGCGTGTCGTCTGGTGCCAAACGCTCCTGGCGAACACATCCCAATTGGACTGTGTCTCCGACAGTAAAGGAGCCACTATCGCAGCTCTCTTCGCCAAGAATCATCTTAAAAAGCGTGGTCTTTCCGGCGCCATTGGCTCCGACTATACCGACAATCCCGCCCGGCGGAAGTGAAAAACTAAAATCTTCAAACAGCAGATTATCGCCGAACGCCTTGCTAATGCCATTTGCTTCTACCACTACATTCCCAAGACGCGGTCCAGGTGGGATAAAGATTTCCAAATCTTCCTCACGTCTCAATGACTCTTCCGAAACAAGCTTTTCATAATTGGCAATTCTCGCCTTGTTCTTGGCTCGTCGTGCCGAAGGGCTTTGACGGATCCACTCCAACTCTCGTTCGATTGTCTTCAATCGCTTACTTTCCGATTTCTCCTGCTTTGCAAGCCGATCTTGCTTCTGCTCCAGCCAAGAAGAGTAGTTTCCTTTCCAGGGAATGCCATGACCTCTATCGAGTTCGAGAATCCAGCCCGCGACGTTATCGAGGAAGTAACGATCGTGCGTTACGGCAATAACAGTGCCTTTGTAGTTTTGCAGATGTCGCTCGAGAAAATAAACTGACTCGGCGTCTAAGTGGTTGGTTGGCTCATCAAGCAGGAGCACGTCCGGCTCTTGTAATAGTAGACGGCAAAGGGCAACTCGGCGCTTTTCGCCACCAGAAAGAGTGGCAATTTTTACGTCTGCATCTGGGCAGCGCAAGGCGTCCATAGCAAGTTGCAACTTGCTATCCAACTCCCAGGCGTCGGCGGCGTCCAATTTCTCCTGGACTGCACCTTGTCGCTCAAGTAGGGCATTCATTTCATCGTCGCCACTGACATCTCCAAAGGCGAGACTGATCTCTTGAAATTCTTTTAAAAGAGCTACTGTTTCGGCTGCCCCTTCTTCAACAATTTCTTTAACCGTTTTCTCGGGATCGAGGGTTGGCTCCTGTTCAAATAGACCGACGCTATAGCCTTTCGAAAAATTTACCTCACCTTGAATATTAGAATCCAAACCCGCGATAATTTTTAGGAGCGTGCTTTTTCCAGAGCCATTGAGGCCGAGCACACCAATCTTCGCGCCATAGAAAAACGACAGTGAAATATCTCGAATGACTGGCTTACCCCCGCCAAAGCTCTTTGACACACCATTCATTGAAAAGATTATCTTTTGACCTGCTTCGCCCACGGTATCTCGCTCCTTCGGAATCGTTGTTCTAACTAGTAGGATTTAGCAGGGTGCAAAGCTCTCGACAAGGAAAGAGCGCTATCGGGCCAGCTCTCTGCAAGTAGTAGACAGTATTAACCTTCTTCCTTCAATTGCCGCGGTGTTCTAAACTCAGCCTTTACTACTAACATTTCGCCAAAGAGACGTTTTCGCCAACAATCAAATTGCCTGACAAATGCCAATTCAGCAATTACAGTAGGTTAGTCATATGAAGACTGGTTTTTCAGTAGTAGGACGGCGAAGGTATGTATGAGCGCCCCTCTCTTCCATTCTATTGTGAATCGAAGCCTTAGGCAGATGAGATTTCTAAAACTCGGAACAAGCCTTTCCTGGAAAATTGGCGGCTTCTTTATGGTTGTTGCAGCCGCAACCGCTATTTTTTCGACCCTGCTTTTTTGGTTCGCGTGGAATCGCTACGATCTAACCGCCAAGCAATGGGTGAATTGGGATGTCGCCGATGCATTCGCGCGAGAATTCCGGCCGTTCATTCGCGATTCCTTTGATAACGATTCGGTGCAAGATATATCGACCCGGCTTACTCGGCTGAATCCGTTTGCAACAATATACTTACTGGATGCAAGAGGAGGAATTGTCTTTTCTAGCAAGTCAGTTGAAGTACCTTCGGTGCGTCTTGCGCCGATAGAAAAATTCTTGGCCCATCAAGGAGTACCTCTGAAGCCAGTCGTCGGTGACGATCCCGAATCTGCGAATGAGGAGACTTCGATCTTCTCGGCAGCGACTGTGACTATCGCCGGAGTGCCCGGCTATATATATGTGGTGTTGGGTACGAGCCAGACGAAGGTCAGAACCTTTGGACTTTCCACTCCAGAGGGGCGGATGAGCTTCTTGTTCTTTTCGGTTATGGCAGCAGTCTGCTGGCTATCCGGAATGCTCTTGTTTAACGTGGTGACGCGTTGGTTTCATTCAGGAACTGAAGTAGTGCGGGAGTTTGCTGCGGGCAACTATAGCCGGAGAATTCCGATTCATTTCGCTAATGAATTGAGCACCCATTCTGAAACATTTAATCGTATGGCTGATACGATTGAGCGAAACATCGAAGAGTTACAGCGAATAGATTCGCTTCGTGGAGAACTCGTTGCGAATGTCTCACATGATCTACGAACTCCTATCGCGCTGATGCAAGCTAATTTGGAGTATCTACTCATGAAAGCTGATACCATTGACCAGGCAGCGTATTCTGATCATTTAGATCATGCGAAGAAAGGTTGTGACTCCCTTCGTCAGCTAATCGGCGATCTCCATGAGCTATCTGAGCTAAATGCGAAGGGTTTCTCGGCCAAGCTCGAGTCTACAAATGTTGAGCAGCTGGCACGTGAAGTGGTCTCGCTCCTTGGAACTGCTGCTGAAGAGAAGGGAATTGACCTCCAATGTCAGATACCCTCAGACCTTCCAGAGGTACGCGCAGATTCTGGCATGCTGAAAAGGGCGCTTGTCAATTTACTTGGAAACGCGATTCGCTATACTCAATCAAAAGGTCAGGTGCGATTGTCAATTGAGACGGAGCAAGCAGCTGTGTGTATTCGGGTTTCCGATAACGGACCGGGAATTTCGCATGAAGACCTTGGACAAATCTTTGACCGATTTTATCGCACGCAGGCAGGAAGGGACATGAGTGGAGAAGGAAGCGGATTGGGTCTTGCTATCGTTAAACGCGTTGTGGAACTCCAGGGATCTGAGTTGCGTGTGGAAAGTGTGGTAGGTGAGGGATCGGAGTTTTGGTTCTCATTGCCAACAGAATAATCGGCTGAGCCGGCTCAAGTTTGGAATTATATCTCGCTCAGCGGTAACTCTAGGACGAATGTGCTGCCCACACCTTTATTGGTTGTAATGCTAAGAGTGCCACCATGTGCTTCCGCCATGCTTTTCGCAATCGCCAAGCTAAATCCAAAGTGAGCATTGATCGTGTTTGCCTCAATATCTTTCCTGGGTAGCCGAGTAAAGAGGTGTGGCAGAGCTTTTTCTGTAATACCCGGGCCTGAGTCAATCACCTGAAGATAGAATTTACCCTCCTTGGCTTTCAGTTCAACTTCCACTCGCCCTGCAAAAGGAGAAAATCGAACTGCGTTGTCTATCAGTGAGGATACTACTTTGTTAAATAAGCGTGAATCGGCTTTCGTGAATAGTGGAGAGTCTGGAAGCTTTGCCACAAATTCAATTTTCTTGGCTTTTGCCGCTTGACGGTAGCTTTGTATCACATCGGATATAATATCAGCAGCATCAATCAGCTCGCTTTGCGGTACATAGCCAGGGGCATTGAGCTTGGCCAATTCAAAGAGTTCGCTCAACAGTTTATTGAGTGTCTTACAGGACTGAACTGCTTCGTTGAGTTGAATCTTAATTTGTTCATTGTTGAGCGCTTCCGTGTTTTCCTCGATATTATGTATTCGAGCACTCATTGCAAGCACTGGCTGATAGAGTTCATTTGATACATTCGCAACGAGGGCTCTTCGATTCTCATCAGCGACGGTTAACGTTGATATTGCCGACTCAATAGCGTCTGCCATCTGATTAAAGGCTCTTTCATGCACTCCAAATTCATCATCGGATTCTACAATCGCTCGGTGATGCATGGCACCGCTTTCGAACTCGTGCATAGCAGAGTTCAACCTTCTAAATCGTTTTGTAATACGAGAAAACAAAAACAGGCCAAACGCAATGCTTACCGAAGCAAAGAGAAGGGAATTCATTAAAGACCCAGCTATCAGAGTTATGTCACCAAGTCGTTGGTACATCACCGTTTTGCGAAATCCTGTAAGCGTTAGTAAAACATAGCCTTGTTCGTCAGCAATTGAGATCGGAGCAACCGAAAAAGTGGTCTCGGTCGGGGTTTCCACAATCGGATTTGCAATGTAAATCGCTTTCTTAGTGGGCTTTGACGTGTTTAGAAATTGCTGGAGAGGAGCAAGTTGAATCAAATCATCCTGGCGTCCAAACAGGGAAACGAGAATCTTACCTTTGGAATCTAAGAGGTAGGGATCTGCGATGGGATTGATACGCAGATTGCGTTTAAAGACGCGGATGACGGAATCTCGATCGAGCCCTTCTGCCGTGTAGTCCCGCAATTCCTCAGCCAGAGCTTCAGCACTATGCCAATAGGTGATCTGACTCTCTGATTGAATCACCTTTTGCCATACCAACCAGTATACGAACCCGCTTGCTGCCACTGAAAGGGCAAGGAGGAGGAAATAGCCTGAAGCAATTATCCAGTAAATCGATCGATAGGATTGCTGAATTCGCTGTAGGAGCTTCATTCGCGCGGGTACCGTATACAACGTGCATTCGGATCGTCGGGATCGTCAATGTCTCGACATTCTGGAAACATTTGCACCGGAGTTCCTGCCTGTGGGTCCCCATTGATGCCGCGAAATTGTAGTTCTTGATAGAGGAACTGGCTACATTTTTTCCCCGTTTTTGCAACCAGTAGGGCGCCGATCGGAGAGCCAAGGCAACCTTCGCGCTCACCGACATGACTCCTTGGCCGCGTTATCGCAAAGCGAATTGCGGCAGGAATCTCTATCCGCTTTAGAACTCGTTTTTCAAAATAGTTCGGAGTAAGTGCGCCCCATGCAAAGCCTTCACGCGTCTGGCTGAGCTGATAGCGCTCCGTATTAATACGGGTGCAACGCATGAGGTTGTCAGGTTTTACTTGCTTGTTGCCAACTAGAGTTGTTCCTCCAGTCGCAACATGGTTAGCCGGGCAATATTCACTTGCCGATACATGTGTGTCCAGCAGGATATCATCCGCTGGGAGTGGGCAACAGCTTCCAACAGCAAAGACATACTTTCCATCTGGAGGATCGCCTGATGGCCGCATGAGCCCGTACAACGCCCAGTTGTTGGGGCAGTTGATGAAATTGTTGACCGGTGGGATTGCGAGATGCCCCCATGCACCTAACTGAGGATAGTACCCAATGCAAATCTGCGGAGAATGCTGAGGAGATGGCTCGGCACGAGCTGTCGTTGCTGCTAAAAGTAGGGGAATGACGAGTGTGCCGAATAGACGAAAGGCTGTATTCATATTCAAACTATTCTATGGGATTGAGAAGTAAAAGGGCAAGAAAGGAAGCCGATGCGAGATGGTCGGTCTCGCATCGGCGGCAAGGAGTGAGCATTAGTTGTGGGTGTAGCGGCTGCTCAGGTTGTCGGCTAAGCAGCAGTTTTTTGGGAGAAAATCATTCATTTTGGTCTCAGAGTCTGCTTAGAGGGATTATAGGGGGGAATTCTCTCGGTTACTTCGCGAGATGTTACTGATTGTAAGGCGCGAGAGCACATCCAGCTTCGAGTATAAAGCGAGCCTTCCCCTGGGAGATCGAGCTACCTCCAAGGCTGTTTTCCGCTATCACCTAACAAGGAACCTTATTTCAGCCGTGCGGCTTGCTGAGTCTGCTTATTTTCTCAATTGAGCAGCTACGGAGTCTCTTCGTGTGCAAACTCAGAGCCACTGTCCCGCTTTTGCGCCAAGCATTTGAATCGCAGGGTCTGGTTGCGACTCTATTCCGGAGAAGAGATAGGAAACTTTTACCTCCGAGAGGCAGGTGAAACCACCTTTCTTGCGTTCTCGCAAACCGGCAATCATTCCAACTCCATAGGTAATATGCATAATCGGTAAGACGAGTAGGATGCTTGGAAGAAGTCTGATTGCCCTCTCTCTGAGAGCGCACCTGAGGGAACAGAGTGTCGCTATCAATAGATAACAAAAGAGCGGGAGCAAAAACCATGTGCTTCGGACTATCGGGATGAGAATCAAATAGCAAATAAAGGAGGTGGGCGCTAAGAACGGCAAACCTTGCGCCGTAAACTGCGTGAAAACATGCCGAGCACGACCATGTCCGTACGAGAAAATCTGTTGGACAAACTGTTTAAGTGATTTACGTCTTGAGCGCCGGACGAGCATCTTTGCAGAATAGTAGAGGTCGAACTGATTGTTTCGAAGCCGCTTGAGCAATTAATTCTCTTCGTTCGGATAGAGCCTGATATCGAGACCACCGTATTCGAGAAAGACGCTGCGTCGAACCAGCATATTGCAAAGAATAAGTTCTTCTCCTCGCACCTTTCGACAAGTTCCAAGTGAGCGATTTCGTGAACGAGTGCTGCCAGTGCCAAACGCAGAGTCCATTGCCGCCCCAAAGCACTGTTCGAGATAGGTTGCATTCTCATAGGTAACAGCGGGTCCACCAACAACTGCAACATCTGCTTGGTCAAACAGTGGTATTGCTTCAGCGAGTGCTGCAGAATCAATGTAAGAGTCGTCATCGAGAATATACAGGAGTTCTCCTACAGCGGCGTGGGCTGCTTCGTTTCTTTGATAGGAAGGATTGCGGTATTAATTTAGATAGCGAATGTAACGCACAGTAGAACCATCGGAAATTAGAGGTTCTACAGAACGCTCGTTGCGAAAGTCCTGCTGCTCGATTACAAGAATACCTGTCTAAAGATTCAGGATCTGCCTACGATTTACGCTTATGAGAATTCAACTGATTGTTTCATTGCTGTTCTTATTGTCTTGTGCCGCATGTGGTGGTGGCGGGGGCAGCTCGACTGAGATGAACCAGGAGACGAACTCGACGAGTAGTTCGCAAGAGGGTGTTGTCTCAGAAGATAGCGGTACTGAGAGTGCCGAGACCGGGGAAGTGGCTGAAGCTATAACTATGGGCGCGAGTAATTCGCTGCTACGAACTTGTGGCTTAGAAGGTGGCCCTCTACGGATCATGCCACTGGGTGATTCGATAACAGAATTAGAGTCGGGCCATTCGAGTTATCGATTTTTCCTTTGGCAATCACTTCTCTCGGTTCCCTGTAACGTCGATTTCGTCGGTAGCCGACGTGGTGTCTCGACCGGGCAACGGGATAGTGCGCAGGTCAGTCCAGCACAATCCGACTTTGACCAAGACCATGAAGGTCATTGGGATTATACGTCTGGTGATATTCTGGCCGGTATCGATGGCTGGGCCGCGGCGGCTCGACCAGACATCGTACTTTTGCACATCGGTACGAATGATGCTCGGCGTCAAGAAGGAGCGATTACTGTTATCGCTAGAATATCAGAAATAATTGATAAGCTGAGAGCGATTAATCCCAGAGTCGCAGTGATTGTCGCGCAGATCATACCCAGCCGAAATGACAGTTTTCGTTTTTTCAATGACGCGGTTCCACAGTTAGCGGCTGATAAAGACACACCGGAGTCTCGAGTCCTTGTCGCGAATCACTCGGTTGGTTTCAACCCGAGTGTCGATCTATACGATGCAGTGCATCCCAGTCCGAGCGGCGAAGCGAAGATGGCGGATGTGTGGCTCAATTCTATTCTCGAATTAGTCGCCTCCAGCTAGATTCGTTCTGGATCCGAATTCCTGATAGGTGCTCGTACGCTCCTAAAGTCATCCAACGAAGGGGGGGCTCCTGCACTCCTGTTGTTGCCCATGTTTAAACTCCAACACGACTCAAAGCGTCATTTTAATGGCCCTGAGGCAGCTTGCTAGCATGCACCAGCATTCTCTTTACCTGCAGGGGTTTACACGTTTTTCTGAAGCAACTAGCAGGGAATCCCGGACAATAGGTATAGAGAGGGTATGGTTGAATAAATCGAAGGGTTCCTAAATGACATTTCAAATAAGGTTTTGCCGTGTATTGACGCTGGCAATCGCCATAGTTGCGTACCTACCTTTCCAGTCTGCTTGGGCCGACCCTCCAGCCAGCTGCGAACAAACAGAAGATTCCTGTTACGACAATGCGCCGATGATTACCTATTGCGAAAGCGAAGGTGATCTTGACGGTGATGGCGAAGACGAAATGATGTGTTCGGAGGAGCCAGACGGTAACTTTCTACAAGACTGCCTAGACAGGCTCTATGAGGCATGGGAGGCATGTGAGGAGTTCTATGAGTCGATGGCACCAGAGCCAATACCTGACCCGATACCGGATTCAGATATTGATCCGTCGACTTTGCCTGTTGAATTGGACGAGACCTGAGACGACGAAGAATGGGAACGGGGTCCGTTTCCAATTCCACAACCTGAACCGCGTCCGCAGCAGTTGGCTTGTGATTACTATTATTACGATGAGTACTACGAAGAGGAGTACTATGAGGACGAATATGAGGAGTGCTACTACGATGGGACTTGTTAGTTCCTAGAATTCCTTGTTGTTTTTCCTAGGTTAGCTGAGTATCGGAGGAGGTCGAATCAATCGACTCTCCTCCTTTTCACATTTGAGTGACACCTATTTATCTAGTAGGGTTTGGTGGCAAACCGTGCTTAAAATAGATGGAGTACCTTCATGAGATTTCCGACTTTTCTTTTTGCAGCTTTTGCATTGATTGCCGTATCTGCGAAACTTGCATCAGCTGACTCAGGCCAAAGTTTTCAACAACTAGAACGATCTGCTGAAGAGACGATTGCCGCTGCGAGGCAGGCACAACGAAATTTGCAGAAGCTAGACGAATCCGTTTCAAATTCTTCCGATCGGCGAAACGACACTTCTGGGTCTAGCGATGGAAGTGATAGTGGTTCGAACGGGGACGAGAATCCAGCAGAAGTTTTACCGGGGAGTTTTTCTAACTCAGGTGATGCTTCAAGCGCTCAGTCAATCAACGATATGATTGCAGAAGAATTGGAAGCAGAAAAGAATGGTGAAGCCGAAGCGGCACAGCTCGGTCCGGACCAAGCCGAACGGGGCGAGGGTGAGCTTCAAAGAATAGTCCAAGAGAACGATAACCAAGCCTATGGTGGAGATAAAGGTGATGGTAGTGGTAACGGTAATGGAAGTGGTGCTGACGTCGACAGCACTGATAACGGCCCTGGCAGCGGTGACACTGGCGGCGGTGACACTGGCGGCAATGACCCGGTTCCCTATCCGGATCTTGGCGATGGGGCAGGAGATGGAGGTGGTAAAGTCGGTGGTGTAGAAGTTCCCGACGATATCGCAAGCAGTCCGATTGGCGATGAACCTGGTGCGCAGAAAGGATTGGTAAGTTCAGGAACCAGATCCAAAGCTACTTCCACCACTTACACTTCGAAAGTAAAGGTTGAAGGTAAGAACGTTGTAAGGATCCCGGGTCCTGGGTTGGGTAATTAGTCCGTAACGATCTTCTTAGAAGGTCTTCGAGCTATCTCGGTGTAAACCAACTCCTAGAATCACCCAGCTGGACTTTCTTCGATTCTCTGAAGTTCTCACTCACTCTAGCGAAAGGTTTCTGAACCCTGGGTGATGGGTAACCGCGATGGAAACTACTTGCAGATGAGGTTATCGAAGGATCTGGAACCCGCTTTCCTATTGCGCGAGTTTTAAAGGTAACGGGAGCCGCAAAAGAGACCGAGAGCATTAGGCACGAATGTTGCAAGGTATAGAATTAGTATGGGATTCGCGCGGAACGTTCTAGTAGTTGCTGCCGTGCTGCTGATAAGGGCGGCAAGTGCCCAGGCCTGCCTTCCAGCTCCAGCGCTGCCTCCAGCCAGTGGAACTATTGTCAATGTGAGCACTGAAACTGAACTTCAACAGGCAGTTTCCTCACTGAGTGCAAATACTACCATTGTGCTCGCACCGGGCACCTACTCCCTTAACACTACGCTGTATATTCGCAGAGATAATGTGACGATTCGCGGAGCGACGAATCGCTGCGATGAGGTGGTGCTTGTCGGAAAGGGAATGGAGAATGCAAGCTACGGCAACGTGCCGCATGGCGTTTGGAGCGATGCGAAGAATCTCAAGGTCCAGAATCTGACGATTCGCGATGTGTATTATCACCCTATCCAGTTCCAGGCTTCAGCTGAAGCGCCACATATTTACAATGTGCAACTGCTCGATGCTGGGGAGCAGTTTATTAAAGGAAGTTCAGGCGGCTTTGGAGTTGGGGTCGATAACGGAATAGTTGAATATACGATAATGGAGTATACGAACGGAGCTCCTGTCAGTGATCACGGTGGCGGAACTGGGTATACGAATGGTGTGGACATTCACGGAGGAAAGAATTGGCAGATTCGCTTTAACCTCTTCAAGAACTTTCACACTCCTGATACCGCAGACCATCTTTGGAATCCGGCGATACTGATGTGGAACGGCGCAGAAGGAACGGTTTCGGAGGGCAATACATTCATCAACGTCGACCGAGCGATCGCTTATGGATTGGTTGACCGCACAGGCTCTGATCACAGCGGAGGAATTATCAAGAACAATGTTGTTTACACCGACCCGAACCTTTTTTCTGCCGCCAGAAAAGCAAACTCTGATGGTCTTGTAATTATCTGGGACTCACCACTCACGAAGGTGTATCACAATACAATTATTGGCAGTGGGAACTTCAATAAGTCAATTGAATTTCGTTTCGGAACATCGGGTGGAGAGGCGAGAAATAACCTAACTGATGCCCCTCTCGGGACACGAAGTGGTGCTACGTTTTCTCAGAGCAACAATACTACCAATGCAAGTGCTTCCCTATTTGTAGATTCGGCAAAAGCTGATTTACATTTGAAATCTTCAGCCACTACCGTTATTGACCAAGGAACGCCTCTTGCTGATGTGAGTATAGATTTTGAAGGGGATACTCGCCCGTATGGCCCTGGAGTAGATATCGGTGCTGACGAGTATAGGCCAATGGTTGATCTCCTCCCACCGGCTGCTCCTCGGGTTCTTAGGCTCCAACCTTAGCAATTCGACAATGAAATCACATACTATTGGCAGCTGTCTGTAACTGACTATCGCGTTCCGTCCTGGGCGAAGATTGTTAATCTCCTTTCGGTATTAGTTTCTTATCAAAGCACTTGTGCGCCTTCATAAGCCAAAACCAATCTAGTAGTTTACCCGGAAACTACAGGTCGCCGTTTCTCAAAAGATTCTGAGGGTCCGAACACTCGAGTAGACTACTCTGCAAGACGTTGCAGTTCAAAGCTGCGTTTGAACTGCGGCGCAATAAGTATCGGTTTTTTGTGTATGTGTTGATAGGTCGTGCACTAGCGCTAAGCAAATGAGTTTTTGCTCTTTGTTTAGTGCTGGTGCGCTGACTCCCGCATACAGTGTTTTCCACTTACTGGGGTCTAAGAGGGAGTGTTCTATGGCCAAGAAATCGGCCGCTAGCAAGACAAGCAAAACCCAGGAGATTGTCAACTGTCTGGATTCTGGGATGAGCAGTCCTAAGGAGATCGCCGAGCACTTGAGTGAAATGGGGATCGTGGTGTCGCCGCAGTACGTCAGTACGATCAAGCACCTAAAGCGCCGCACCGGGCAGTTAGCAACAGGCTCGATCGAGGATCTCGAAAGCGTCTCAGTCGCCGACATGGCGGTACTCAGCGAGCTGATACGGAAAAAATATGCAGGCTCCTTTGAGCGTGCGTTGAAGGCGTTCCAGGCGCTGCAGCTCCTACAGCAATGAGCACCTAGTAAAGGTTTCGTCCCGTGCGCTCTGGGCAACTCGCCATGAGCGCATGGGACGGTATTTCACTTATTGCGCTGCTTTAGAATGATTGAGCAAAATTTGTTCGGCAATCCAACCATAGGTTCGCTTCATCCCGGCATACAGTGAATCGCTGGGGGACCAATTGAGAGTCTCGCGAATGAGAGTATTGTCTGATCGTCGACCTCGAACACCGAGCGGACCATCTACGTGATGTAGTGACAAATTCTTTCCGGAAAGCTCTATCACCATAGTGGCGAGTTCATTTATCGTGAGCATCTCTTCCGATCCGATATTGATTGGACCACAAAAATCAGATGCAACTAGTCGGCGTATCCCTTCTAGACATTCGTCAATGTAGAGAAACGATCTTGTTTGCTCGCCATCTCCCCAAATCTCAATCGCACTTCCGTTCTCTGCTAGAGCGACTTTGCGGCAGATTGCAGCGGGGGCTTTTTCTCGCCCGCCGGTCCAGGTTCCCTCTGGTCCAAACACATTGTGAAAACGAGCAATGCGTACCTGCAGGTTCTTGTTGCGAGCGTACGACAAATAGAGACGTTCACTAAATATCTTCTCCCAACCGTACTCACTATCGGGGTTGGCCGGATAGACTGAAGGCTCGGCGCAATTCGGATTATCGGGTGAAAGCTGATTCTGTTGAGGGTATACGCAGGCCGAGGAGGAGAAGAAAATTTTCTTTACTCTATTCTTATGTGCAGTCTCCAGAACGTGTAAATTGATCAAAGCGCTGTTGTGCATTATGTCGGCATCGTTCTTGCCCGTGAAAATGTAATCTGCACCGCCCATATCTGCAGCGAGTTGATAGACTTCATCAAATTCTCTGTCGATAGTTGCTCGGCAAACATCAATATCTCTGAGGTCTCCGAGGAGATAGTCATCAGCCTCAGTCGTACCAAACTCTGGATGTTGTAGATCCACACCACGAACCCAGTAGCCTTCCTGCTTGAGGCGCTTCACTAAATGGCTTCCGATAAATCCGCCGGCTCCACAGACAACTGCGTGTTTCATGTAAAGTTCCAAAATTGCAGAGAATACTCGACGAAAGTTTGTCGAGATGATTGGCAATATGCCTGAAAATTAATTCAATTACTATGATTCTCTTGGAAGCCAATTCGTGTAGTATATCGCCTGGCCGCATTGGCACAGCATTGCAGGCTTAGAATGCCGAGAGTTGGGAGAATCCATTGTGAATACCGAGAAAACCAATCCTAAATATCACCAAGTGGGGTTTCGTGCCGAAACGTACCGCAAGCAAAATGCAGCATTTGCTGATTGGGCCGCCGGATACGGTGTGATAGAGCACAGCGACCTAACTCAGTGTCGAATATTTCAGATCGCTGAAGAACTTGAACTGACCGGCCGTGTTAAGAGTAAGGACGAGGTGTTTCGCGCCTGTAGTGCCGCCGACTTAGTAACTAATGCTGGTATGTGGCTGGTCGTCCATATGACCTATGCGCAAAATGTCTATCTTGATGGACGAGATCTAAAAGCTGAGGACTTCAAGAAGAATCCGGAGGGGCATACGGGTGGGGCCCTCAATATGGTCCCAGCCTATGCCGGATACTTGCTCGCAAACGCGCTCAGTGGGAAAACGCGTCCTTGGCTGATGGGGCAAGGGCATTGTGTTGCAGCGATCGATGCGCTCAATATCATCGTCGATAATATGACCACAGAGCATGCCGCACGCTATGGCTTGAGTGATGAAGGCCTAACGAGGTTCGTGCGAGATTTTTACTCGTACGCAGTTCTACCAAACGGCAAGCCGGAGTCGCCACTTGGTAGTCATGTAAATCCCCATACGGCTGGTGGTATCCAGGAGGGTGGCTACCTTGGTTTTGCCGAGCTCTACTATGCCCATATGCCGCTTCCGGGTGAAGAGTTGGTGGTATTTCTCAGCGATGGGGCTTTTGAGGAACAGCGAGGGAGCGATTGGGCACCGCGATGGTGGCGCCCGAAAGACAGTGGCTCGGTAATTCCGATAATGATTGCCAACGGGCGGCGAATTGATCAAAGGACCACGATGTCTCAACAAGGTGGAGTTGATTGGTTTCGAGAGCATCTTCAATTAAACAATTTTTCGCCTTACGATATCGACGGGCGGGATCCTGCAGCATTTGCCTGGGCGATTTTGAGTTTTAGCGAACAGCTAGATGCCTGTCGTAATGCCGAGTTGAAAGGGGAGAGCGAATATCCGATTCGATTACCCTATGCGATTGCCGAAACGGTGAAAGGGTTTGGATTTCCTGGAGCTGGCCACAATGCCGCGCATAATCTACCTCTGGGAGGCAGCCCGGCGAGTGTTGCTGAAGCGCGCAGTGATTTTCACAGCGGTGCAAGACGGCTTTGGGTTCCCCCAACCGAACTGGCCTCGGCTGTTAAATGCCTTAGCACGCACGATCAGCAAAAACGCGTTCGCGAACGAGACCACGTTCTCGCTCGTATCGAGGTAAGAGATGTAGAGTACCCCGAGCCACATTGGAAGCAACCTGGTGAGGTCGAAGTAGTTATGGCGGGTATCGATACGTACTTTAGCCAGATTGTCAGAGAGAACCCTGAGCTTAGACCACGAGTCGGCAATCCCGATGAGCTTCGGAGTAATCGTATGGGTTCTACGCTTGATTATTTGAAGCATCGAGTTACCGCGCCAGAGCAGGGAGTGGCCGAGGATTTGCACGGTGCCGTGATTACCGCACTCAATGAAGAAGCGATCGTTTGTGCCGCTCTCGCCAATAAACGCGGCTTAAATATTGCTGTTTCGTATGAAGCATTTGCGGTGAAGATGCTTGGCGCCTTGAGGCAGGAGATTATTTTTTCTCGCCACCAAAAAGAAACTGGCAGTCCAGCTGGTTGGTTATCTGTTCCTATCGTTCTTACTTCTCATACCTGGGAGAACGGTAAGAATGAACAGTCGCATCAAGATCCTTCGCTCTGCGAGGTATTGATGAATGAGATGAGTGATATCTCCCGGGTTGTCTTTCCGGCTGATTGCAATACTGCCGCTGCGGCGCTTCGAGCTTGTTACCAATCGCGTGGAGAGATTTGGACGCTTGTTGTGGCAAAGCGCGAACTTCCAGTGTTCTTTAGCCGGGAAGAGTCTGAGCAGTTGATACGCGATGGAGCTATTCGAGTTTCAGGCGATAGCGATGCAGAAATACATTTCATTGCCACTGGCTCTTATCAACTAGTGGAGGCGATACGCGCAGCAGAGCGGCTGACCGAGCGAGGTATTTCGACGGCAGTGACGTACTTAAGCGAGCCTGGACGCTTTCGATCGGCAAGAGACTACGAGGAAAGACAGCACGTCATTTCGTCCCAAATCCGAGACGAGTTGTTTTTCTCAAGCAAAGCACAGGTTTATCTTTGCCACTGCCGGCCCGAAACCCTTCTGGGTGTAGTGAGGCCACTTGATCGGGGGGCGGAATCCACGCGTGCGCTGGGCTACATCAACCGAGGAGGAACACTTGATGTCGCAGGTATGTTGTTTGCCAATCGAACGACTTGGGCTCATGCAGTAGCCGAAGCCATCGACGCGGCGGGCAGGAAGCTAAGTGACGCTCTGGACGAATCAGAAATTGCTGCCATTCAAGGAGAAGGCGACCCGCGGATACTTCGGTAGAGAGTTGGCAGGCGATTATGAAACGACAGATGAATATGCTAGTATTTTCCTAGCTTTTTTCAATTCTATCCCGAGTAGTTCCACTACAATGTGTGCCTGATTCTAGTCAGGTGCATGTGTCTCGCTTTGGTTTTTTTAGTCCCTTTCTAGTTGTCCGCAAGTGCTGCGCTTCGCACTGCTTGCGGACAACTAACTATCTAAATTTCAGGGGCTAGACATCATGAAAAAAATTGAGTGTTTGCGTGAAGCGGCGAGGCTGCTGGTGTTGTATCTGCATGTTGCAGAGTACCTTGCTGCAAAACGAGCTGACAAACCGATCGGTGCAGTTCTTGCCGATTGTTTTGGTGCTGCGGTCATGCAGGAGAGTGCAGATCTGCGACAGGCCGAAGCTGCGCTCCGGCAGGCTCTGGCCCTTTTGAACGAACTTTCTCGAGATCCAGGACTGCGGAGTTCAAAAGTCCTCGGCGGTAGTATGGGTGTCGCCGTTGATAGCCGAATCCCCATTGAGGATGCCGCTGGACGCATTTCCACATTACTCGACGGTGACATTCCAAAAGATGCGGAAATCGCAGTTCGCCGGGGCCGTTGGTATGCAGAGCTTGGTGGCTGTCTCTTGCAAGTAGATTTCCCAAGTGAGCAAGAGACCGGTTCTATCGAACAGTACGAGATGTCCTTGATGCCAAACCTGATGCTCGCGTTGACCTATTTCAAGGATCAAAGCGGTGAGACAGGAGGGTCCAGTACGGCATCGATGCAACGAGGTCTATCGTTATTGACCGAACTTTTGCCACGATATGCGTTGCGCGCTCAAACGGTGCCGAACCCTTGGGCTGTGTTCCATCAAGTTTTGGCTGACACCGAACAACGATTAAAAAAGGAGATTCCGTCGCTGGCACAGTAAAGACGATTTGCTGCGTGTCTCGGCGAAATGATTTCGCGAGACACGTAGCACCGTCGTTAAAAGCTCTGTTACTAAGTGCCGGACGCTCGGGCGCGAGCTTGAGTTGAGACTCAAGGTCTGTTGAATTCATGGAGGATGCTAATGCGAAATCCTTCTTTCCACCCAGCGTCGGAGATACTCCAGACGCGTTTTCACTTTTGATGATCTCTCAGTTCTCGAACTGAATTCCCAGGTAAAGCAGTAGTCCTGGGCTTCTGAACTGCTCAACTTTGAACGTGAGCGGATCTGTTTTACGATACACGAAGTAACTGTCTCCGGTATTCGCCTGGACACTCATACTGCTTCTGAGTTGGAACCCGCCATGAGCGATGTAGACCAGTTGAACGGGACACTGCTTCACAGGCGCAATACTCTGGCCTTTTGCAGTGACCTCAATGGTTTCGACTGCGAGTGTGAACGACTGATTTGCCGTCACATCCACACCCGTACCAGCGTCGCCAGAAGTGGCGCAACTCAACTGCTGATGACCACTCAAGTCCCAAGTTGCAAAAGGGCCTTCGGATCGCGATGGAAGAGTGTTGCCCTCGCTGCGGAATGCATACGAGCCGTTGAGTCGGATATGCTGCCGAAATCTGACAGCCGACACGAATGATCCAGGTCTCAAAATCTGTACCAAAGACAACCACAACTGTGGTGACTTTTTAGGGTAGGACCCCAGTTCCGAGACCTTTCCGACCCCATTCCCCCATGGTCTGGAGGTCAGGGTACGGGCGGGTGTAAATACAATAGCCATAGGTTACCTGAGTTGGAGGAAAGAAACGAAGCGTCGAAAACAAATTGCTTGTTCTCGACGCTCGGTTTCTTTCGCAGGTGGGATACACTCAGGGAGGTTCTGGCAAGAAAATGAGAGATATGTTGAAAACCGTTCGCATATAACATCTCTCCTCTCCGCACTATCGGCGGAAAGGAGAGGTGAGAAACAACTACGCTTGTACCTGTAGAAAGATCTGTAGAGCCTAGGGCAATCGGCTTGATCTAGGACTTCTCCGCAAAGCAATGCCGACTAATAATATGCCTAAATAGCCAGCTTGGCAAGAAATCCGGGCAGACTACCCTAGATACTCCCTAAATCGCCTACAGAGGGACAGTTGCGGGCACCGCTTATTGGGCTAGGAGCCCGCAACGAGGCTCTTTTAGTGCTGAGGAAATATCGGAATGCGCTTCTTCTCCGTACCGCCTTCCTTTTTAGCGGTGATACGCAGCACACCATTTTTATAGTCTGCTTTGATACTCTCCGTGTCCGTATTGCTAGGTAGTTCAACTGTTCTCCTGAACTTTCCAAAGCGCCGCTCGGCATGGAAGTAGTCTTTTCCTTTATCCTCTTTTTCCTCTCTTTTTTCCCCTTGAACCGTCAGCATGTTCCCGCTTACTGAAATGTCAACATTCTCTGGCTCAAGCCCTGGCACTTCGAGAACAATATTGACTAGTTTATCGTCCTCGTTCACGTCGAGCGACGGTAGCCATGATGAGAACCCACTGCCAGTTGATTCGTTTCCGAACAGACCCCAAGGGTCTTTAAAGAAATTCTCAAACAGCTTATCCATCTCGTTACGGAACTGAGAAAGCGTGACTCCCTGTTCCGCTTGCTCTTTACGGACTGGAACTTCCTGTTTATTTCGCCATGGTATTAATCCCATTTCAATCACCTCCGTTCAAGAAACAGTGTTAATTCGCTTTCACCTCAATACGTCTTGGTTTGAGCGCCTCCGATTTCGGCAAGTGCACACAGAGCACCCCGTTTTTATAGTCGGCGCTAATGCCATCGTGGTCTATCTCCTCATTGATAATGAACTCTCGTCGAAAATCAGCAACTCCATACTCCTGAACGAGATAGTGCATATCCGCTGGCTGCCGACTTTCAACTGAAGCGTGGATAGTCAAGACGCCTTTGTCGTAGTCGACAGAAACCTTGTCCGCACTCACCCCAGGAACATCAGCTTTGAGAAGTAGTTCGTCTTTCATCTCAATGATATCTACGTTCGGACGA
>CBDUGV010000015.1:0-33517 GCA_965366815.1 uncultured Bdellovibrionales bacterium
CTCTCGTTGCCTTCTCTACAGGTATACTCCAGCACATGAACCAGAAAGAGCTCGAAGGTGTCGCGGCGCACGAGATAGCACACATTAAGAACGGCGATATGGTAACCATGGCGTTACTCCAAGGCGTGGTAAACGCTTTCGTTATGTTCCTTGCGCGAATTATCGCTTTTGCCGTGAGCCAAAGAGTCAGTGATAGCTATCGATTCTGGGTTCGCTTTGGCGTTACTATTGCTCTCGATATCATCATCGGTATTCTCGGCTCAATGGTGGTTTGCTGGTTCTCGAGAAGAAGAGAGTTTCGTGCAGACGCGGGAAGTGCTGCTATTGCCGGAAGAGAAGAAATGGTCGCAGCACTGAAATCACTCCAGCGAATAAAGCAGATTGGACCAATGCCTGAGGAGCCAGCCTCCATGGCGGCGTTTCGAATTTCCAGTGGAAAAAAGGCCATGCTGTTTTCAACGCATCCACCACTGGAAGAACGCATCAAGGCCTTGCAAGAGTTTAATGGCTAATTAGCTCTTCAAGGTAATCGAATAGGCGATGGTGAGCGACTGCCCAGCTTCAAGCTCAGCAACTCCGGTACCTGAAATGCCTCGATCGAGTTGATTGAAGCCGTCGGTGCTATTACTTACCGGCTCGAAAGCAAAAGAAGATTCGCCAGCTGGGGTGTAGAGAATCAAATGCTTCACGGTTGCATCAGCTTCGATTTGGAGCTGCACGCCACTTTTTGGCCAGTACATTTCAGCCTTGCCATCCCAGTTCGCATAACCGTGATCGAGCCCTTCCACTAGAGGTTTTCTTTGAGAAAAGTCGAACCGAGCCGGCAGCGGCTTTAGCAGCGTGTCGGTAAACGGCAGTTCACCTTCATAGTCAAATACCGCTTCGGCACTAAATTTGAGTTCAACCTCCTCGTCGGCACCAGCTAGAGATCTGAGAAAGTATGGATGGAATCCACCACCGGCTGGCATAACCCTCGAATCGAGGTTGGTAATGCAAAGCTCAGATCGAAACTCGCTCCCTCGAATCTCGTAGCTCAGGTCGGCAGCCATCTGAAAGGGAAAGTTAAACTCTTCAATCCTGCGGCTGTCGAATGCGAGCGTCAGCCTCTCTGATTGCTGTTCAACCAGCCGCCAAGGCCGATCTCTGACATCACCATGAATTGCATGCTTTTCCGATTTCCGTAATTGAAAATCGGTGTCGTTGTAACGAAACCGCCCATCGAGAATCCGATTGGAATAGGGTGCCATAACAAAGTTGGCAAATGATGAACGTTCGAGTGGTTCAGGCGCAGGCCGCATGATCGGAATCCAAGCATCACCTCGCCGAAAAGAAAAATCGGTCACACTCGCACCGATTTCTTTATCGACGGCTACCCGAATACACTCATTTTCAATGTGAAGAATCACTAAAGGCTATCGACGTTTTTGCGCGACAGCCAGCCCAGTCGCTTTATTGACAGTTATGACCCGCGAGCCAATCAATCTACGCTCACGCTGTGGAGTCTCGTAGGATACGAAAAAGAACTGCTCATTCTCGGTAACAGAGACAGGCTTGCCCCAGCTGGTCTGTTTGAGAGCAAGGTGGCGAGCCGCAAGCTGCTTGGCTCGTTCTGCAGACATTCTATTCTCAACCTCTTGCTCTACTTGGGCCTGGCCCCGCAAGATATCTTGCTGCCCACGATTTAGTTCGTCGGCCGAAGACTCGGCTTTCCTTGCCGCCTCTGAACTAGTGAAGCCACCGTGCGAACAGGCGATGTAGTAGAATGAGAGGGCAAGAATGATTATCAGCAAGCGAATGTTCATAGAATTGTCTTTTTTACTCCGTATATACAGCATTGTAGACCAAATTAGGGCTACGGTCATCGAATTTCTATGCAATAGAGAGGAAAAGAGCCGAGGTCGTCGAGCTAGCTGGAGTTTCGAATGAAAAAAGGCAGGGGATCAGGCAGAGCTTAGTAGTCTTCGGCTTCCAGAATAGCCTCTTCTACACTCTCAACGACCTTATCAGCATAGAATGCCTTACTGAGAAAACCGTTCGCACCGTAATCTTCACATTTTCGGCGAGCCCAGCCGGGATCATCTCCGGTCATCAATAGAACAGGGACTTCTTGGGAAATTGCGCGAATTTGCTTCAGGACTTCGATACCATCTATATCTGGCATCAAGACATCCAATAAGATGCAGTCTGGTGAACTAGATTGAAACAGCTCAACACCAGTTGTGCCATTTTCTGCCGTTACCACTTGATGACCTGCTTCGGACAACGCGTCGGTAAGGAACTCTCGGACAAATTCCGAGTCGTCAATTACGAGAACCTTCGCCATGCTACACTCTCATTCACCAGGAAAAAAATGTCAATATTATAGTTAGCAGTGGAGGCCACGGTAATTCCTCCGAAGGGCCTGTCGCCAATCGCCAAAAGCCTCTTGCAGTTATGCATGACAGACGAGAAAGTGGTGCGATTGCAGAAGGACAAGGACATGAGTCAGAAGGACAAAACCACCAGTAGTTCAGGGAAACGGCTCAGCCTTCCAGCCTTCCTCTCGACTCGTGCCCTGTGGTTTGTATTCGTCACAGCTCTTGTCACGAGCGCAAACTCCGTTCTAAACGGCTTTGTCTATGACGATGTTGTGATAATCCGTGACAATCCATTGGTAAACGGTCCCTTCGATCTATCGGCGATATTTTCAACGAACTATTGGTTTCGCCTTCCCGATCGAGATGCACTGTATCGACCGATTACTATCCTCAGTTTCGCCCTAGAGAACGCAATATTTGGTATGGCACCAAGTATCGTTCATTGGAGCAACATACTGCTAAACGCCTTCGTCGGCATGGCACTTTGGGTCTTGAGTGCAATGCTGTTTGGCTCCAAGCGCATCGCTCTAATCGCTTCGCTGCTGTTCGTCACCATGCCGCTTCATAGCGAAGTTGTCGCCAATGGGGTCGGTCGATCAGAACTACTCGCGGCACTTTTTTCTCTACTCGCGCTAATCAATTTCTTCTCGCTCTGTCGCGGACGTAGTGCTGATTTCAAAGTAGTAGAGAAACATCCGATTCGCGGTTTGGCCCTGAGTGGTGTGTTTTATTTTCTCGCAATGAGCTCCAAAGAATCGGCGGTTATTCTGCCCGCAGTACTCGTGTTAATCGACTGGCTGATCATCGGCGGTGGAAGTAGTCGATTTGCACTCCGGGCGATCCCGCGCTATCTCGCATTCCTCCTCCCGCTCGCGGGCTATTTCGCAATGCGCTATGCAGTTGTCGGAATCAAAACTCCAGAACCCCACGAGCTTCTCATCGGCGCGAGCAGTCTTGAACGATTTTTGATCGGCTTCCAAGCAATGATGGGCTACGTCCATCAGTTCATCATCCCCAGCGGATTCTCGGCCGATTACCATGATTATCGCGCTTTACCACGACCGAAGCTAAGCGACCTTCGCGTCTGTCTTTCCCTCGCCGCCTTTGCTGGTATCTTTGCAGTATGCGTTCAGAGGGCTGTTAAGAAAGATATGCTACCACTCGTCGCTCTCGGATGGTTTGTGATAAGCCTTTTCCCTACCAGCAATCTCCTCGTAGCTATCGGTACGCTTCGGGGAGATCGCTTGGCGTACTTCCCTTCCATCGGCTTTGCCCTGGCTGGGGCATGGCTCCTTCTGAGCCTTCGCTCAATCGAAGCAAGCTTGCCAATTATTGCATTTAACATCGTATTGTTTGCACAGGTCTTTATAAGCATAGATCGAAACGCAGATTGGCAGTCCAAAGAATCTCTCTGGAAAAGAGCGGTCTCAATTAATCCGGGCTCAGCTGACGGATGGCGAAATGTCGGCGACATCTATGCAGATCGCAATCAGCTTGAGTTGGCTCGTGCCGCGTATGAGCGATCGAAACAGTTGAAACATCAATTGAGAATTTTTAACGCCCCGGCAACTCTCTTACTCGCGAAAACCCTGACTAGGATGGGGCGAATTGATGAAGCCGCCCAACAGTATCAAGAAGTGCTGCGTCGATACCCCCGTCATCTCATTTCGATGATTAGCTTGGGACAATTGTACCTTCAAGATCCAACTACCGCTGACGAAGCACTTGCCGTATTTGATCGCGCCACTGAGGTTTTCCCAAAAAACTTTCACTCCTTTGCGCATAAAGCTGAGGCACTAAAAAATCTCGAGCGCTTCGAGGAAGCACTCGCGACAGTCGATCATGCGCTATCGCTGAATGACCGCTGGCCCTATGTCTGGGCCATTAAGGCTCAAATACTCAGCAAGCTCGGGCGGGCCGAAGAGGCCGCAGCAGCCAGAGAAAAAGCTGGGATACGGCGGCCGAGCGAGCCTAAAAAAGATAAAAACTCAGTAATTACAGACACTTCCCAGCCAGGACAGCCAGTATAATTCAGGCTACCTTTTCTATCGCATGCCGCATAACAATAATAGAACGTCTATAGTCGGATTGGAGAGCCCTGATGAGCAACGGTAGCCTTAGCAACAACCCAACTCAGTCGAGACCAGCCACTGGACCAGATCTTGGCAGTCTGGCGCAGTATCTGCCAAATGTTGCACAGAGCACACTAGAGACACTTGCCAATCCGAATGTCTCGGGCGTCAATTTGGATCTAGACTTTCCGACATCACTCCAGAGTCATCGGCACAATTTCAATGGTAGCTCCAATGGCAATGTCGTTCTCGCAGCATTGGACGGCGATGCTCAAGACCTCGCCGGCGAGCTTGTTCGTGCTTCCGTGAAGTCTGCAATTAAGAACACTATTCAAACTGCTCCGCAAAGGCGCGCTGAAGAAGAAGAGCGCGCGCGTGAGAAAGCTGAAGCTGAATTGGCTAAGGCGAAAGCGGCAAATGAGAAGACTCAATCTGAGCAAAGACACAAAGAAATAAAAGAGTTTAGTAAAATCCGCTTTGCCTAAGGTAAGGGTGAACTACTTCTCGTCTTGCTTCTCGTTCTGATTTTCCGAAACTTCCGTTGGTTCTGGCGCCTCATCTTCCGACGCTTCACTATCGGTCGTCTTCACTTCAATTGCTTGTTGAGCAATAAAGGGATCGCTGATTCCGAGATCGAGCCACTCTTTTGCCTCTTCAGCTTCAAACCCCAACTCTCGCCAACCGGCTGCCTCTGAGGGAAACATAAACACAGCGAGCCACTTATCAGCCTCAGCTGGATCTTCAAAGCCAACTTGTTTCGATTGAATCGCAAGGCTGATCCGGTCCCTAAAAAGCGGATTCCAACAAGTGGCTTCTTCAGCACTAAAATCAGCCCGGTGCCAAATACGAACCACCTTCGGATCTTCAAACCCAGCATCTCGCCAATAGGCAGCTTGCTCAGCTAAAAGGCGCTCCTGCTGCCAGCTGACGGCTTGTTGCGCGCTAAAACCGCTATCTCGCCATTCTGCCGCATCCCTTGGATGCATCCCGGCCTGTTTCCAGGCTTCCTGGCTAAAAGGGTCGGCGAAGCCATGACGACTCCAGTCCTCGACGCTTGCAGTCGATGAGGTGACCGCGGTGTCATCGAGCAGTTCATCGGAAATTTCACGCACTGCGGTAATGATTTGATCAACTTTTAACGAACGCTGCTTGGTTGAAGGTAAGTGGTCTCGAGCAAAGCTCAGTTCTTCATACGCCTCCGCGAAATTACCCTCATAGGCATGAAGCACACCTTTTCGATAATGCACATAAGGAAAGATCCCTTCGCCTTGCATTGCGGATTCCCATCTGCTCCGCGAAGCACTCAGATCTTCAATACGCTCATACAGCTCGGGGATGAGGCCCAATGAAAAAAGCAGCTCAAGCACAAATTGGTAACAAACAACCGAGCGTTCATTCTCAGCTTTCGCTGAAACTGCCTCCATTGCGCGCGGCACTCCTCGAGCAATAGAGCGATCGATCATCAACTGTTTCATCCCTGCCAAGATGTGCTGTCCAGCGCTGAAAGCTCGTGGGTATTCTCTAAAACCTTGCCCCCAGACTGCACAGGCTTCGGGAAATCTACCTTCATCATATAGTTTCTTTCCTTCGAAAAAGTACTCAGCTCCCAACCAAATCTCTCCATCAAGAAATTCGGGATTGCTTTGTAAGGCGCGAATGTAGAACTCCTTGGCTTCCTGACGCTCTCCACGCTGATCGCATACGACCGCTAGATTACTCAATGCCCTTGCGTTTTCCGGCTCGGCATTGAGCACCCGCTGAAACGAAGTAACCGCAGCATCGACGGCTCCAGCTTCAAGATGGGCACGCCCCAAGTGCAAATGAGCTACAGTCAATGAGGCATCTTGCAAAATAGCTTGTGAGAGTTCAGAGATTGCTTCCGCCACATCCCCTTCAGCCAAGAGCGCAACGCCCAGATTGCAGCGGACTCCGGCGGATTCAGTTAAACAAAGAGTCTCGCGAAAACAGGAAATTGCCTGCGACCACTGCTGATTGATCAAGCACAAATTGCCCAATGCAAACCGAAAATCCGGATTCTCAGGCTCTTTTTCGATCAGAAGTTGCAGCGTATGGGCAGTCGGTGGAATCGCCTCGGTGATATTCGGGGCGGCAGCAATTTCCAAAGCCGAAAAGTCAGACAGTGTTTCCATATACCAGTTCGCCCAATTCTCGCTACGATTTCTCAGAGTCAGCGAAACGCTCGCCCCAACGTCGCGCAATGCGCGCATAATGCGTCTTTCGCCAATCTCGAAACACTCTTCGTTTATGATTCAGCCAGAGCAAGTAATACCCAAACTTTGTAAACAACAGTCGAAATACTGTTCGCCGACCACGTTTGGCGAAACACAGTATATGGGAGAGCATATTGCCTTCTGTGAGAAGGAGCTGCTTCCCCGACGCTTTCGGAGTACGAAAGCCATACTCTGGAACTGCTTTTCCCTGGCGACGATGTGTTTCTATTATTCGAAAAGCGCGCCAACGCTTTTCTTCGCCCATCATCGTATTAGAGGTTCTTGCAATCTTTGCTTCCAGCGGGCGTAGGACTATTGCATTTTCGTCACTCGCTTTCTTCAGGAACTGCTGACCACGAGACGTTCTTGCCAAGGCAAAACTATAGCCATCAAACAAATTAATATCGTCAGCTGGCGAAGGAAGCCAAGGATCGCCGACTGCGATATCGGCAAATTCCGAAGTAGAGTCATAGCAGGTAAGACATCGGTCAGGCGTATAAAGTCGATAGAGAATGTTGATTACCTCCATCGAGCTTGGCCGATAGCCTTTCGCATTTGGAAAGTACAAGGGCTCTAACAAGCTATCTTTCATTTCGAGATGCGGTGTCCCGGGATGCTTCCCTACTCGAGAGATGAATCTGCTGACATGTTGTTGCTTCTCTCCCAGCTGATTCCACAAGAAACGCATCGGTTCATGCTCAACTGCGGCATGGCAAAACAACCCCATCGTCAAGACAACGCGATCTTTGATTCTCTTATCGAGGCGAGCTGCTTTGTGATACCCGTGAATTTGGCAAGGCAAACCAACTATCGCGTAACGACCATCAACCTCACGAATCTCGTCAAACGCAACATTGGTAGGAGCAATCGCATACTTCGACTTGATGCTCCCCAGAAGTTCTTCCCGCGAACGGGCAATGAACGGTTTTCCTTTCCATTTCTCTGAATCATCCGAGCCAACCACTAAAGCACCATCTATCTCCCCACGCTCCAAGAGATAAAGGAGCAACCCAGTTACCAAACCACCACTGGTCGAGTTCCTTCGCAGCTCTTTATCGGCGGCATGGGAGAGATAGGCTTGTTCGAAATGGCCGTGCATATCATGCGGATCTGGTGTGTAGCCAAAGAGCTGATGTGAAATGCTCTCGGCATTAAACTCATCGCCAGGGCATACTCGCACGCAAAGATCGCAATCGGTGCAGGCACTCAGGTTCTTTACTATTGGATACTCATCGTCGTCGAGCCCCAGCACATTGGTCGGACAAATGCCGACACAACTCCCACAGCGATGACAGAGATTTTCGTCTACAATTTTTGCGAGCGTTTTTAAAGCTCGTGGTGGATCGCTCTGTTGAGTAACGGGCCAGCGAGATGATTCGACTAATCGCCCACTCTTGCGAAGGGGCAACTGAACCAATGTCGGGTCTGGGCGAAGGCTCGAGGCTCCGTCACCGGATTGCCCAGTAGCAGACGATGCAGCACCGGAGGATGCAGCAGCGGATGAATCTTTCTTTCCAGACTTCTGTGGATTCGAACTCATGATTTGAACGAAGCCATTCTTGTATAGGCTAGAATTCAACTAAGATATATGGTAGCCCAGACGTGTAATGGCAAAAGTAGCCCCTAATAAGACATCATTTTCCGCTATGGAGCAAGAACGGTCCCCAGACGAGCGCCCGCAAGACGACGAAGCGCCAGAGAGCGATGTCGCGCCCCAGGCCAATACTGAAACACAGGCCGGCAAAGCGCCCGCTATGACCCCGCAGCAACAGCGTTTTAGCGCTCGAGGCAGCAAGGGACTATCGACGTACCGCAATCTATGGGTAGGCGATCGAGGCTGGGGAAGCTTGGTGGGGTATGAATTGTACAACCTGCTGCTGTGCGGCCTGCCTGGCATACTCGGTTACGCGGGACGTTCTCTTGCGCTTAGGAGCTTTCTCGACTCATACGGCAAAGGCACGATGGTCGGCCGAAATGTGCTCATTCGACAACCAGCGAGAGTCTCTCTTGGCTCAGGTGTCATACTCGACGATTACTGCGTGCTCGACTTGCGCGATAAAGCGGGGAAGCCCTCCCCTTCAATCACGCTAGGCGATTATGTCTTTGTCGGACGGCAGAGTTCGATCGTCGCAAAGGGTGGGAGCATTCGACTTGGCGCTGCCTGCAACGTCAGCTCACATTGTCGACTTGCCACTGAGAGTTCGATTGAGATTGGCGACAGCGTCCTCATTGCCTCATACGTCTACATCGGGCCGGGCAACCATCAGCGCGATGAACAGGGTCGGGTGCTAATTGATCAAGAAATGGAAATCGGCAGTGGAGTGCGAATCGGCAATGGCTGCTGGATCGGCACACGCGTCACCATCCTCGATGGTGTGACAATCGGTGATAATGCCATTGTAGGTGCGCATTCTTTGGTGCGTGAGGATGTGCCAGCCGGTGCGGTTGTTGCAGGAACTCCGGCTAAAATCATTAGCCGTGAGGGCTAAGAGACTCCTTCGACTAACACAAACGGATTCACAGAAAAAAGCTCCTTAATCTGTTCTGTGACTTGTTCTTGCGTCGTTCGACATCGAGGATCGCACTTCAGTCGGCCTTGGTCGATAATCGCGCCGAGGTTATTCGGCAGACCCGCATCTCCATTATAGCCAACTACGCCATCGGTCGGACCCGGACTCGGTGGGAGAGCCGGTGCAGCGTCACATGCCGCATCTAAGATCTTTAGAATCTTTTCGTTATTCTTGCAGTCGGCTTGCCGGTCGGCAAATGTCGCCCCGGTAATAGCAAGACTGGCCGGTACCCCCGCGCTTGTTGTAAACAGATCGGGGTTGCAGGGGGTTCGAATCGGATTAAACGTGCCCTGGGTTGGCTTAGACAAGCTCTCGTGTAAATCAACATTCACCCGCAAAAACGGATTCGACGCACTAATGTCTGCGAAATCATTAGCGCCCGCATCGAGCGTTGGATGTCCGGCATTCGTAAACGGCAAATCAGCGGCTCGAGCACCCGCGTCAGTATAACAACCGCCGTTTGGACTCTTCCGAACGAGCGTATGAGGCTGAACAAAGTCTCCAAAAAGGAAGGTATGAACGGAAATACCGGATTCAGCCAAAGTCCTAAAACCGGACGGAATATCAAGCGGCGTACCGCCAGCGATAGTGCTCGCTTCGGCCATCGATTTGAGATTTAAGTAATTTTGAAATTCAGCCAGGTTAGTAAAACCAGCAACATCAGAATCAGTAATCGGGTCCAAACAAGGCTTGGTTGGATTTGCAAAGTTAAACGTCGGAGCCGAACCAGTGAGAAACGTCTCACCAGCAAAATCAGGGCTCCCTCCCTGAAAATGTGCACAGGTCCCTAATCCATCGGTAAAGATCGCAATCCAAGCGTCACCGACACTCGGCAAGCCACCCAACTCCTTCATACTGTCAAGCAAGACTTGAGGAATATCCGTATACCCGGGATAGACTGGGAAAAACGCTCGTTGATGCCGAATCGCGAGCGTTGAAACCATATCTACGTTGGTAATATTTTTTGCCAACGTAAACTGAGGGGCAGTTATCTTGGCGGATGTAAAACCGATCTTTCGTGCATCGACAATATTTTCGTCAAAACCGATCAGCATTATCTGATCACCGGGAACCGCGAGTTTTTCCATATCGAGGAGCGATTGATGAATTCCGGCCAGGATAGTACTCAGTGGCTCAGGGCCACGATATTTCTCAGTCGCGGAGCACGCAACATCTACGCAGATGTCGGCTGTACCTATACTATTCTCCTCCACCAAATAGGTGCCATCAGAATTGCCATCAAGGTCAAAATCGAGTTCGCGGCAAACGTAATCATCTTTGTAGTGCCGATCCTTAAAGTAGCGAGCAAAAGGCGAACTCGGAGGATTGGCCGGTCGGTTCGGTGGAACAGGCGGCTGCACCGCGGCGGGATTCGGGTGTCCGTACCAATTATAATTGGGATCGTGTAATACGACATCAGGAGATCCTAGAGTTCCTTTCGCACCCAACACGTTTACCGGGCAACTCGCGTTGTTGAGGGCATAGGCAACAGTCGTCATCGGTGGGGTCGCCGACTGAAAATCTGCTCCTAGACCAGGCGCACGATGGGTCTCAAAGGCGATGGAATTAGACAAATCGATCGCAAAGACTACTTGTCGCGGCACTAAGGCTGCACGAGCGAGGTTCTCAATTTGAAACTGTTCGCGAGTTCCAGCCGCTTTCGAGAACACGCCAAAGATCGGGTTACTCGTATGTGATCGAATTGCAACTTGAAATGCCGTTGCTTCTGTTTCAACTCCGGTAGTGTTTGGTTGAAAACAAGGCGAAGTATCTGTACTGCCGTTACAAGGACAATTATTGGTGCTCGGAGTTGCTGGGCAACCGGCATTTGGAGAGGAAAACCACCATCGACCAGGCGTTATTTCACCCACATTATCCCGCCCGCCATCATCCGAGCTTCCCCCATAACTTGGCAGCATCATGTTAGTCGTTTCGACTAGCTCAAAGCTCGCACTATCGAGTTGGGTCGTCGTCTGTCCCCCGCCCTGGAGCACGTTCTCGCCACTATCAAGTATCTCCTCTGCTCGTTTCTTTGCCGCGGCAAGACGGAGCGAATATTTCTCCGGGTCGGTTGTTCCAGCAGTCGTATCAGCAGCCATGAACGCTTCCAACGCGGCCAAAGAGGCCAATTCGGCTACGCGGCCTTGCTTCTGATGTGCCGAGCCAACTCGAGTAAGATCAATGCTGAAGGCGAGGTATAGAACTAAAATAACCGCTATCAAGGCGATAAGCGGCAGTACCGCTCCAGACTGGCTTGGCAGCATTGCGGATAGACGGTGAGTTTTCTTACTGCTCATAGCTCGATTTCTCCTTAATCACTGTCAAAACCTGAAAACCTTAGGTACCACCACCGCAGTTCGCAAAGCCAGTGCACTGACACAAAGTGGGGTTAAAACCTGCGGGCGGAAACTGTTGACAGCAAGCATCAATACTCAACGCACACGGAGTTGGAGACGGGGTGGGCGTTGGAGTTGGTGTCGGCGTCGGCGTCGGCGTCGGTGTGGGCGTCGGCGTTGGAGTCGGCGTCGGTGTCGGTGTCGGCGACGCAGTCGGTGTTGGTGACGGCGTCGGCGTCGGCGACGGTGTTGGACTTGGGCTCGGCGTCGGACTTGCAGTCGGAGTAGGTGACGCGGTCGGCGTCGGACTTGCAGTCGGAGTCGGACTCGCGGTTGGCGTCGGCGTCGGTGTAGGTGTTGGCGTCGGCGTCGTGCTTGGAGTCGGCGTTGGGCTCGGTGACGCAGTCGGCGTTGGTGACGGCGTCGGAGATGCTGTCGGACTCGGAGTCGGCGTCGGAGTCGGGGTCGCAGTCGGCGTCGGCGTCGGGCTTGGTGTCGGAGACGGTGTCGGAGACGGCGACGGTGTCGGCGATGGCGACGGTGTCGGCGATGGCGACGGTGTCGGACTAGGCGACGGTGTTGGACTTGGGGTTGGCGTTGGCGTCGGTGTCGGTGTCGGCGTTACGACCGGCGGAATCACGATTGGCGCTAAGAAGTCTCCTTTTGGGAACACTTCGCGATAGCCCGAAGCGATTGCGACCGCCTCGTAGCGCGGATAGAACAATGGCAGGAGCGGTTCGATCCGAATCCGAACCTGCACGACAATTGGGAAATTTCGCAAGAGCTGTTGCATGCTCTCACTGGGTAACCGTGCGAATGGAGCCGAACAACCCGGTGCTCCAGCTCGACATTTGTCTGGATGATGCACCGGAACACTTGTCCCGAGATCCTCGTCGTAATAGCTGGCACTCTCTCCAGGTCGTAGCACTACTGCTTTCATATAGGGTGGAACGCTGGCTGGAATAGTAGTTGTTGATGACTGCAGTGAGTAGGTTTGCTGAAAATCAAACAGTCGAATCGTGTCACCGGTTCTAGGCAGAGAGACTAGAGAAGAAGTTACTTTATCTATCGCCCGATTTACAATTGCAGTTTGCGCCGCTTGGAACGCCAGATAATCTGGATCGCTGGTGCTAGCGATGCGCAACAAATCAACGTCAAACCCCGAAACCTTTTGTGCAAGCTGCAATCCTTCCTGGGCTCCTTTCGTCGCAAGCGAGCGAATCATAAAGTAGCGACCAAATTCAAATATAACCAGAATGAGGAAAAAAAGTAGCCCTGCCACGAGGGCGAACTCCACCATAGTGGCGGCTGCCTCTCCCTTTGTACTCGGAAATGAGGAAGTGGTTTTTCTTGTAATTCTCACCCTGATAAGGACTCTCGCTTACTGCTGAATATGTCTGTTAAAACGAGTAACCTACCTCTGCATGGACCTAGCTAGTATATTACTGTAGATGCCACTAACAGGTAGTAGTAGCGGTGCGCTGAAAAAGATAAGGGCCACGCATAGTTACGTTCATGTTATAGCTGATAAAGTAGCCCTGATACAAACCATTTAATTGAATCTCGACCGAATCTTCATCGGGATTCACTACCGCACAACCACCTGGTAGGGGATCGAAATTGCTAGTAACTTGCACGTTGAGCAAATCAACGCTCCAAGTATTCTGAGTCCGCAGGATATGCCGGACTCTAGAGTGAATGAGCGTATGCCCACACATTGCCAAATTTGGAGAGGCATCACAGATAGTTTTCTCGTTACTCGTTGCAATGTTATTTGGTGAAAAATGAGGAGCAGTTGAATCCAAGGAAACAAGGCGCCCAGCTGTTCGAACTCCTTCGCGGGCCGCCTGCTCAAACTGCACATAGTTAATCATCAAAGCGCCCACATCGACCATGCCAAGAATCAAGGTCGCAAGCAGTGGAACTGCTATGGCAAATTCGGTAAGCGCGGTTCCGTTCTGATCGCTCCGGCATCGCCGAACAACGAAAAGTGAATCGAAAACCGTTTTGCTTGCTCGGATGAGCATATCTGGCACCTCTAATTTCGCACAGGCGAAAAATGGAATCTCACTACACACTTGCCGGGGAGGGATCTCGCCCGACTCAACCACTAATCAGCGAAAGAAACCTCAATGCTTCACTAAATTACCCTGTATTTAAGAAATAATTGCGAATTTTTCTCGATGGCAGAGCGAGATACAAGCAGATACGCACAGATATCACCTGCAGAGCCCGTGAATGCGGTAGATATGAGGCAGATATCGCCCCGGCGAAGAGCAGTAGGTGTCGTGGCCGCCAGATGACACCTTCGATCAAAACAGGGAGGTGAAATGCCTGAGACCTTCCAAGACTCCGGCACTGTACTTCCTCGAGGCACAAAATATCTGTTGTTCTAAAGTGGACTCAGCTGCCCAGCGCTCGACTTCTGTGACCACATCGAGTGGAGTATTGGCCACGAGTATCGCACGGCAACCACTGGTAAACATCTCAAGATCGTTTCCAGAATCTCCTGCATAAATGATGCTCGCCGACGAGAGCCCCAACTGTTGAGCCAAATGAAACACCGCGGAACGCTTCGACGCCTTCGGAGGAAGTATATCGAGCAACCCAACATTCGTAAGCGGATCAATGCTAAAGATGATCTGTACTGGAATGTTTTTTTTCTCTACCGATGCTCGAACTGCTTCCAACACTACTCGCTTGTTCGTTAGCTCTACAAAAAAACTGCATTTAAATCTTTTTTGTTGCTCAGCAGCTTGCAGCGAGAGACCCGACACCTCAGCACTTAGATCTTGCAATTCGTTCGACTCATCCCCTCCCCACATTTGCTCAAGGAACTTGCAATACGTCTCGTCCTCGCCCCAGCGATCTCCCTCTCTTCCGTACAACGAAGTACCCACATCGCAGATCAGCCAATCCGGCTCAGGTAGACTAAATTCGGCAATTCCCGCATTCGCGAGCGAAAAGCTCCGCCCCGTAACGTAAGCAAGTTTGAAATGGGGAGTGTCCTTTCTTACCCGGTGTAAGTGTAGTACTTCTTCCGTATATGCTTCATGGGCATCAAGCGGAATGAGTGTTCCATCCAGGTCAGAAGCAAAAAGTAAATCGCTGTTCATTTCGCTCCAGTCACATCAGTTGTAAATTTCCGCCACAATTGCTATAGATTACATCTAATTTCAAGAGTCCAATCATATTTTTAATTTTAAAAGAATGCAGGCGATATAGTAGCCTTGAGCAGTTCTTAGTTATGGCAGGCCCAATAGTTTTCGGAGAAGTACTCTTTGATTGCTTCCCCGACGGTTCGGAAAAACTTGGCGGAGCACCTTTTAACGTAGCCTGGCACCTGCAAGGGTTAGGAGCTTCCCCTCTTTTTCTTACCGCGGTTGGCGACGATCCGAAAGGTCGAGAAGTGCTCGACCGGATGCGATCCTGGGGGATGCAAACCGAAGGGGTCCAAGTAAGCAAAATCTATCCGACCGGCATCGCTGAAATTAGCCTCCAAGATGGCGAACCACAGTTCGATTTGAAACCAGAACGGGCCTACGATCATATCGCAGGAAAATTCACTCCGATTGCGCCAGGGCACTACCAACTCATATACCACGGAACTTTGGCACTTCGAGGCGAAGAATCAAAGGAAGCCCTGAATGTCCTTCGCACAACCACTGGCTTGCCAACCTTCGTCGACCTAAACCTTCGCGCCCCCTGGTGGAACGATGAGGTCTTGCAAGAGATCTTGATTGACACTTCCTGGCTCAAGCTAAATGAACACGAGCTCTCGCAACTGAGCAAGACCCCAGATTCCGAGCCGGGGAACACAACACTCGCACACAATGCTCGAATTGTTTGTGAAAAATACCAGCTTCAACAATTGGTGGTAACTCGAGGAGCAGAGGGCGCATTGGTCGCCACTAAGACTGGCGAGCTGCTTGATCGCCCAGCCTTAGAAAGCACTACCCCTATTGTTGACACGGTTGGAGCGGGTGACGCCTTCAGTGCAATCTGGATCTTCGGGATACTCAATCGCTGGAGTCCTGAGCTGACAATCGAACGAGCACTTCGGTTTTCCAGTTTTGTTTGCACGATACAAGGGGCACTTATTGACGATGAGAATGTCTATCGAGAATATCTAACGTCTTGGCAACAGAAATGATTGACCCGGAAGAGAAAGACAAACTCTACTTAATGCATATTAGCCCACACGGTCTGATACGTTCTAAGAATCTGGAGCTGGGCCGAGACTCTGACACCGGCGGGCAAACGACCTATGTCGTAGAGCTCGTCCGAGCACTTGCTGCACATCCGGCCGTTGCCCAAGTCGATCTCTTAACTCGTCGTATCGAGGCCAGCGGTGTTGACTCTGACTATGCGAATGCACGCGAACAAATATGTGATGGAGCGAGACTTGTTCGAATAGTCTGTGGACCCAGGCGCTACTTGAGGAAAGAACGCCTGTGGCCGTATCTCGACAACTTCGTAGACAACACAATTCACTACATCAGAAAGTCGGGCCGCGTACCGGACGCAATTCACGCTCACTACGCTGATGCTGGGTATATTGGTGCACAACTGGCGCGTATGCTCGGTGTTCCCTTCTTTTTCACGGGTCATTCTCTGGGGCGAGTGAAGCAACGTCGGATGCTTGAAAAAGGAGCTTCCCGTGAGAGTATCGAAAAGAGGTTCAACTTTAGCCAGCGTATTGAAGCCGAAGAAACCGCACTCGACACTGCAACTCAAGTCATCGTCAGTACTCGCCAAGAAATTGACCAGCAATACGAGCTCTACGATTGCTATCAACCCAAACGCATGGTGGTCATCCCTCCCGGCGTCGACCTCTCGCGATTCAGCCCCCCGGATATGCCTTCTCGAGGCACTGCTGCTTCTGGTAGCGCTTCCTCAGTTCCACTTGGGTCGGGCGAGGCGAAATCTGAGTACAAAATACTAGGAGAGTTGAAGCGCTTTCTCCAACATCCAGAAAAGCCGATGATTCTCGCCATTGCCCGTCCTGATGAGAGAAAGAACTTTCCAGCCTTGGTTGAGGCCTATGGCGAAAGTGCCGAGCTCCGTGCATTGGCAAATTTAGTATTGGTTGCCGGAAATCGCGAAGAACTAACCTCGCTCAATCCCGGCGCCAGAAGAGTGCTGCGAAATTTAATGACCATGATAGATCACTACGATCTGTATGGTCTTGTCGCCTATCCGAAACGCCATACCCCGAGCGACATTCCCGATCTCTATAAGATTGCTTCTGAGCGCAGAGGAGTGTTTGTGAATCCAGCGTTGACCGAGCCTTTTGGTTTGACGCTCATAGAAGCTGCGGCAAGCGGCCTGCCGATTGTCGCAACCGACGACGGGGGCCCCAGAGACATTATTGCGACTTGCGATAACGGCTTGTTAGTTGATCCGCTCCAACCGAAGCAAATCGCCAAGGCTCTGCTCGATGTGTTGAGTGATTCAGCAAAGTGGGATCAGCGCCGAGCGAACGGTATCCGCGGCGCACTTGAAGAGTATTCTTGGCAGGCTCACGTGACAAAGTATTTACAGTATGTTTCGAAAGCCGTGGACTCCGTGAAGAGTAAATCAAACTCGTTGTTTACTGCCTCTGGAACAAGACTTCCGGCAATTGACCGCTTGTTGTTAACGAATCTTGAAGACACGCTCACCGGAGACGCTGAGGCCACTGCTGAATTGTTCGCACAGTTGACACGGGCCGCCTGCTATGTGGGTTTTGGGCTTACCAGCGGCCGTCCTCTGGAACAAGTTTTGGAAACGCTACGGAAGTACAATATTCCCGTTCCCGATCTGCTGATTACCAGTGCCGGCACCGAGATTCACTACGGCAAGATGCTCGTCCAGGATAAAGCCTGGAAGAAACATATCATTTTTCGCTGGGATAGAGATGCGGTTCGAAAGGCGATGGAGGAGTTTCCCGGAGTTACAATGCAACCTGAGACCGAGCAGGCGCCGTTCAAGGTCTGCTACGAAGCAACCTCTGAGAACGCACCGGGCAAAAAGGAAATTGCGAAACATCTTCGTAGTCGTGATATTCGAGCCAACATAGTTATCTCAAACCGCCGCTTGATCGACATTTTGCCAATTCGAGCCTCTACCGGCCATGCGATCCGTCATTTGATGATGAAATGGGATTTACAACCGGAGAATTTACTCACCGTTGGCACCTCAGGACATGAAGAGGCAATGTTAAGCGGAAATACGCTCGGAGTAGTAGTTGGGCACTACAGCTCCGAAATTAAACAACTGATGGGTCGTCCAAGAATATTTTTCAGCACGAAACCCTATGCCTGGGGTGTGCTTGAAGGAATCGCCCAGTATGATTTTTTCGGCACTATGAGCGTTCCGAGTGTTCAAGAAGAGCCCAACTTCACAACTACTCAAGCCGGGCAGCCGTGATACGAACTACCGAGTATTCGGCTTATCGCACACCGACAATTACCATAAACTGCAAGGGAGCCAAGTCTATTGATTGCAAGGCGGTAATTGTTTGGCCGGCCACAATGTCGGTAACAACTTTCTTTAAACCGCGCTGCCGCAAAGGTCCGGCCTGAACACTCTGTGGCTTTTCACTAAAATTCGCCAAAATCAATACTGTTTGCTCTTCGTGTATTCGAAAGAACCCAAGAACATGTGGGTTGTTGGTTTCGATGATCTCGGTCTCAGCCCGGGCAAAAGCCAAGGTCTGCGTTCGAATTTGAACCAATCGCTGCAAGCCGGAGAAGATGCGACCCGGAATCGAATCTGCATCGTGGCGCAGTTCTGCACGCTCCCAATCGAACAATGGTCGATGCACCCATCGACTATCACCGAGCTTTTCAGAGTCATCGAGGTACTGACGATCATTGAGCATTCCAATCTCATCACCCAAATAGATGAGAGGAATTCCCCCTATGGTTAAAATCACCCCATGAAGCAACAGGACCCGCTGAATTGAAAGTTCAATTTCTTCTTTGTCATCAGCTTCGATCGCCCCTTCCAGTCCCGCAAGTGAGGCGGTCGTACCTGATATACGCATGTCTCCGGTCTTCTCAGAGAACTGAAACGGAAGGCCCTTTGCGAAAGACCCCTTAAACTCACCGGTGAAGAATTTATTTAAAAACCGGCGATGCTCTTTACCGTCAATCCGACTTTCTTTCGCATCTTCATCAGAGAATGCCCAACCGATATCGTCATGGCAGCGAATGTAATTCACCCAGGCGCAACCGTTTGGAAGACTAAATCGCTTCTTAAGTGATAGGTGGAGCAGCCCAACATCTCTGGTCGACAAAGTGCTCCACAGCAAAGCCATGAGGTTCGGATTGTAGGAGAGCTGGCATTCATCTGCCGAGATATACTCCCCTACTTCGTCCGGGTGCACGATTGCCTCAGACTTGAGCGCAATCGCTGGTGCGACAATCTGGATTACCGCGTTAAATGCCTGAACCAATTGGTGCACTCCTGGTAGATTTTCGCAGGACGTCCCGAGTTCTTTCCAGATAAATGCAACTGCATCCAAACGCAGCACTTCAACGCCAAGGTTTGCCAGGAAGAGCATCTCTTCAGTCATGGCATTGAACACGGCTGGGTTTTCGTAATTGAGATCCCACTGGTACGTATGAAACGATGTCCATACCCACTTTTTCATTCGAGTCCGATACGTAAAAGCACCGGGGTGTTCTTCTGGAAAAATCTCACCGAGGTGCTCTTCGAATTGGTCCGGAAGCACCCGGTCAGGGTACATACGATAATACTGCTGATACTCCAGATCCCCGGATTGCGCGCGCCGGGCCCAGTCATGTTCATCCGAAGTGTGGTTGAAGATAAAATCTAAAACGAGGCTTATCCCATGACTTCGCAAGACCCGAGACAGCTCAAGCAGGTCCGCTATCGAGCCAAACTCTGGATTTAGATCCCGATAGGAGGACACGGCAAAACCACCATCATCGTCGCCCTCGGGGCTGCGAAAGATCGGCATGATGTGAAGGTAGGTAATTCCTAGTTCTTGAAAATAGGGAATAGAGTTGGTTATCCCTTCCAGATTGTCCGCAAACAAATCGACGTAGCACATCGCACCAACCATGCGGTTGGAAATAAACCAATTTCGATCATCCTCTCTCAACGCATCAAGCGCCTTTAACTCGTCGGGCCGAGCAATCCACATTGCCGTGATTCGTTCGAGAAGATCCTGAAGATGATAAAAGAAATCGTAGCGCTTACCGTACAGCGCATACTGAAGCCGAAACAGTCTCGGGAACTGCCGATTGAGCCGATCTAAAAATCCGGCTTTCGTTCCCTCGTCTAGATCGCGGAGCAGACCTGACTCAAGGCGAGGTAGAATACGTTTGAGAGTTCGTTGCGCTTCGGCATCGAACCAAAATTCTTGTTGCTCTACCGAATGTGAGATTTCCTGAGTCACTATGTCTGAAGTCGCTCTATCTTGGCTTCAATGCCTACTTACCTGAAATAACTTACCTTATCCCAGAGATACGGTCCCAAGCTTGCACCCGAGTGCTCCCCCTCAACGCTGGATGAGCAGGTGGACAAATATACACAATTACCTTTCATAGCAAAGTCTTCACTTACCTGTTTCGTAGAGCCCCGCTCTCGGCGACCATCTAACTCTAGTACCGCCGCAGATGCGCTCAGCGGGCTGGCACTTCTGCGAGAATCTGAGCTTATTCGTAGTAGACGATTACTTTGTTGCGTTTGCGCAGCGCGCTGAGATGCTCTTGAAACGCAGCCCGCTGTTTCTCAAGGCGCAGTTGTTGGGCAACTTGTTGTTTCACATCGGAAAAGGCCGGAGTTTCACCGCCTCGACGCTCAATGAGCTTGATGATGTGAAACCCAAAGCGGGTTCGGACGATTTCGCTGACTTGCCCCGGCTCCAGGGCGAAGGCCGCCTTGGCAAAGGACTCGTCCATCTGATTTTGGGTAAAGAACCCCAAATCTCCACCTTTCACATTCGAGGGCCCCTGTGAGTATTGCCGCGCGAGTTCGGTGAAATTACTCTTTTCCGCAGAAGCCAATAAACGGACTTTCTCAATTCGATCACGCGCTGCGGTTTCCTCTTCTGGATCAGCATCTTCTGCGACCTGAATGAGAATATGCCGAGCCCGAACTTCTAATGGCGCAGCAAACGATTTCGGATCGGCCTCAAAACGCTCGCGAACTTCAGAATCACTCATTGTCAGTGGTTGATAGACTGTTTGCTTGAGATAGGCCTCAACGGCTAAATCTTCGCGAATTCCAGCTTCAAAAGCTTTCCGTCCAAGTTCCTTTTTCGCCAGCAAGCCTTCCAACGTCTCCCCATTCGGCAGCTCCGATGTAAGCCTCTCAACATACTGTGAAACAATTTCATCACTTGGTGCGAAGCCAGCGGACAAGGCCTCTTGGAGAATCAACTCGCGCTGTACCATCTTCTCCAGCACACGCTTCAATAGAAAATGGTGATCGCTTTCCCGAAAGTAAGCCAACTGCGCGCGCAAATGTCTGCGCATATTCTTCTGGAGTTCCTCTTTGGTAATCTTAACCTTATTTACTTCAGCTACTACTTGAGCACTGGGGGCATCCTCGGCAAAGGCTGCTTGTTGTTTCGATCCAAAGAGTGCAAGTATCCCTGCAAGGACAGCGACTTGGGCAGTTAGAAGGAGCCCAGTCCAACGTATCCCGGCCGCTGGATGGCGCAGAACTGTTCGATGAACAAATCTGTGATGAAATGGGAATTTCGAAAGAAGTCTCATATGTAATACTATTTCGGTGCTACATACCATAAGAACTGTGAAATTGCATGCAATCTAAAAAATCATATTGGCATTTGCTTGGTTCGATTCTACTTACGGGACTCCTCGTATTCGCAATTGCGCGCGAGCAAAGTTTCTCTGAATTCGCGAAACTTTTTACGCAAGTCGATCGAGGCGGAGTCCTGTTGTATTTCGCCATATCGGTATCGGCGATTTTTTTACGCGCCTCGCGCTATCAGTTTATCATTCGCGACGCGGTCGAGCCCGAACCGGTCCCGGGGTATGGGCAAATGCTCATCGTGACAATCATTCGAAATGGATTCGTCGATCTACTACCGGCACGATTGGGGGAGGCAAGTTTTCTCTATGTATGTACACGCTACGGCGTCCCACTCCTGACCGCGGCAGGTGCCTTCGGCGTCTGCCTTGTGCTCGATGTAATAGTATTGTTCGGGCTTTTTATGCTGCTGGGCGTACTCGATCAAACCATCCAGGTTTTTGGTGATTCGCAAACACTTGCCCTGGGGCTGCTTGGCGTGCTTGTGGTTGTCTTGGGCGCAATACTCTATCAGCTCGATCGTTTCATTGAGTTCGTCGCCGATCTCTTAGGGCGACTCCCCGTTCGCAAACCTGGTACTCTAGCCACTGTTTTGGGAAAACTGAGAGAATGGGCCACACAGGTTGTACATGACCTACGGTCGCTCAAGGGCAAACGCCGCTACCCGATACTCGTACTGCTCACTATCGGTCTGCGCGTTGCCAAATACGGTAGCCTCTACATTCTGCTCGTCGCTACGATCAGCCAATTTGGCTATGGCTATTCTGACGTCAGCCCCCTGCTGAGTTCCACAGCTTTTGTAGCTGCTGAGGCCTCAGCAAGCCTACCGATTAGCGGTTTGATGGGTTTTGGGGCCTATGAGGTTGCCTGGAGCACTATATTCTCAGTAAATAACCTGGAAATACCTTCAATTACTAGCGTCATTTTGGTCGTTCACATCATCACTCAAGTAGTGGGATATTCTTTCGCCCTGCTCGGTATTGCACTCTTTTTAGTGCATGAATTTGTGCGGCGCAAGGATTAGCGGTATAATAACCCTTTAGTATCATTGGTTTTTGCGAGATACACGTGAGTGTTCAACAAGGCAAAAAAGGCGAAGAAGGCGGCAATAATCTAAGCACCGCTCTTAAAGAAGCCGAAAGCATTATCGAAGCTGCAGAGCAGCGAGCCGCGGCTTTGCGTGAAGAAGCGGAAAAATCATACCACGAAGCCCGAGAGAAAGGATTTCAAGAAGGACATGCCCAGGGCTTGAGAAACGCCACGGAACAGGCAGTTCGCTTGATTGAAGAAGTAGGCCGAGTTCAGGACGCACTCTCACGGGAGGCTGCCTTGCTGGCGATTGCCATCGCTGATTCAGTGATTGGAGAGCAGATAGCGACCGATCCAAAGGTAGTTCAGAAGATGGCCCTCAAGGCTCTCCAAGAATCTGTGATTGGCGACACCGTCACGCTCGTCGTGAACCCAGAAGATGAATCGACCCTGAAAGGCGCGATGAATCAATTTCGACGAGTTGCAGGAGGCGCGTCGATAACGATCGAGACTGACGACGCGCTCTCGCGTGGCGGCTGCATTATTCGTACTGACTTTGGTGAGGTAGACGCAAGCATTGAAACCTTACTCGCAAGTGTTGCTCAGCGTCTTGGATTAGACGAGAATGGCGAATAAAAGGACCTCGAAAAAGAAGGGTGCAGCAGCACCCCCTACGGTCAACGAAGGCAACACGAAACCACTATTCGTTCCTGAGATAAATTTAGATCCCTATTATCGAAAGCTCAATGTAGCCGAAGCGCCTTCAGTCACAATGCGTGGGCGCGTTCGACATATTGCCGGCGGCATGGTCATTCGAGCACGACTGCCGAATGGCAGGATCGGTGAACTCTGCACTATCGAGCCAGCCGGTCGTCCTCCCGTGAAAGCGCAGATCGTCGGCTTTGACGATGAAGATGTATTTCTCACCCCGCTCGACCCGCTCGACCATATTGGACCAAAGACCCCTGTCATCAATCGTGGCAAAGCACTTGCAGTTGGTGTTGGACCGGAGCTGCTCGGGCGAGTCGTTGACTCACTAGGAAGCGCAATTGACGGCAAAGGTGAAATTGAATGTGCTCAGTCGTATCCCGTACGGCAGTCATCACCGGAAGCTATGCAACGGCGGCGCATCAAGAATGCCTTGCCAGTCGGCGTGCGAGCCATCGATACGCTGCAAACCGTCGGTGAGGGCCAACGAGTCGGTGTATTCTCAACAGCCGGGGTCGGTAAGTCGAGTCTACTGGGAATGATCGCAAGAAATAGCACGGCAGATGTAAACGTGGTTGCCCTAGTGGGAGAGCGTGGTCGCGAGGTGCTTGATTTCCTGGAAGACAGCCTCGGTGATGAGGGCCTCTCGCGGTCTGTCGTAGTAGTCTCCACAAGTGATGAGACCCCGCTTCGCCGCGTCATGGCTGCTTACTCAGCAACGGCAATTGCTGAATACTTTCGCGATCAAGGAAAGCGAGTAATGCTGCTGATGGACTCTGTGACGCGCTTCGCACGTGCGCACCGTGAAATAGCGCTCAGTCTTGGTGAGCCACCAGCTCGACAAGGATATCCACCTTCCGTGTTTGCCGCTCTTCCAGAGTTAATGGAGCGAGCCGGTAACACTGAACGTGGAAGTATTACTGCCTTCTACACAGTACTCTTGTCATCAGAACAAATCGAAGATCCGCTCGGCGAGGAAATCCGTGCTATCCTCGATGGCCACCTCTACCTCAGCTCGCGCCTGAGTCAAACACAGCACTATCCGGCAATCGATCCCCTACGTAGTAATAGTCGCATTATGGAGCAAGTCGTCTCTGAGGTGCACCTCCATCTCGCCGAACGCATGCGGCATCTCTGGGCCGTATATGAAGACAACCGCGATCTCATACTGCTCGGTGCCTACAAAGAAGGCAGCGACGCAATCATCGACGAAGCGCTAATCCGCAGACCGGAGCTGCTTAAATTCCTCATCCAACGCCAAGACGAAAGCGACAGCCTCCAAGTAGCCCTTGAAAAAGCCGCAGCCGTAGTAGAAGACTAGTCGGGTAGCAGAGATGTATCTATAGGTAGCTGATAGAGATGCACCCGCTGTTGCTGATCGCCAGCGCTTATCTGCGCTCCTTCACGCTCATTTCCCTTTCGCAGAAATCTCTAACCGCTGGTCATTAGCTGCTGGGCATTAACCACTGGTTTCTAAGCACCGGTCTATAGCCACCGGTTACTATCCGCTGGTCGCTGGTCGCTAACCACTGGCCTTTCGTTGAAGTCGGCGATACAAATACAGCTTCGATATATAGTTATAAATTGCACAAGGTATCGACAGCTTTTCTATGCAGGAATTTCTTCATTCGACATACATCGCCGGAAACGAGGTTTGGCGCATCTTAGCTTTTACAGGTGTCGTGCTCCTTGCCTTTCTTGGCGGAAAGCTGGTGCAAATCCTTTCTGGGCGCTTCGCTGAGCGACAACGTGCGCGAAACAACCCGATTATCGGGGCTCTGTTAAATGCGTTTTCTCGATCATCGACGCTGATTGTTGCCTGTCTTGGGCTTAAGATCGCAAGCATTCTCCTGGTACTGACCGAGAAGATTGATCTGGTCGTAAACGGCATATCTTCCTCTCTAGTCGCAGTTGCAGTGGGATATGCCTTGTTTCTTGCTGTGGACGCAGTTGATCTGTGGCTGCGGTCACTTTCGGAGCGCACCAAGAGCAAAATGGACGACATGCTCGTCCCGATGGTCCGCAAGAGCCTACGGGTTACGGTCGTTGTCTTCACGCTCTTGCAAATCGCCACCATTTTAAGTGACAAACCGCTGACCTCAATCCTTGCTGGATTGGGTATCGGTGGTCTCGCTGTTGCTCTTGCATCACAGGACACGCTGAAGAATCTCTTTGGCTCACTTGTCTTGTTTGGCGATAAGCCATTTGAGCTTGGAGACCGCATCGCAGTCGATGACTTCGATGGCCCTATTGAGGAAGTCGGATTTCGCTCGACTCGTATTCGAACGCTCGAAGGACACCTGGTTACGATCCCGAACGGCGAACTCGCCAACAAGAGCATCCGCAATATTGGCAAACGACCGCATATTCGTCGCGTTATGAATCTTGGAGTTACCTACGACACACCACCAGACAAACTTACTGAAGGCATAGAGATAGTAAAGTCCATCTTAAAGGATCACAAAGGGCAGGATTCGGAGTTCCCTCCTCGAGTATTCTTTAGCGAGTTTAATAACTCCTCACTCAATATCTTTGCTATATACTGGTTCCACCCACCCGATTACTGGGACTATATGGAAGAGAGTCAGCGAATAAACTTAGAGATTTTGAAGCAGTTTAACGATGCTGGCATAGAGTTTGCGTTTCCAACACAGACGCTGTTTCTTGCTGGCGACCAATCGCGCCCACTTGCAATAAATGAGTGACACGAAAATATCCCAAGCTGTTAAGGCTACACCCAAGCCGATTCTCGCAGGCATTCCAATTCTATGCTGCGTGGCGCTTGCGTTTTGGTTGTGGCCGAAACCGCCGTTAAAACTCTTCCCATCCCTCAAGCCCGGCTCATACGTTGGAGCCATTACCGGCATTTCGCAGGACCCCAGCAAAAGTGTCAGCTTGTATCTCGAGCGGATAGAAAACACCGATGGGCTTTTGCTTGTGTTGTTTGATCCTGGTTGGAAGGCGAGATTCCTTCCGCTATTCGTACCCGATGGGACCGAAGCGGAAGAAACACCGCCGGGGTACAAACCCGTACAGATTGCGGTCGGAGAACAGTCATTTCTGCTATCTGGCAACGCCACCTCAACGGGCTACATTGGCATGCTCGAACGAGACGGAGTCCCGGCTGGCAAATGGGCAATTGAACCGGCATCTGTCAAAGAACTTCGGGCCGGGAATCCGTCACTTGAGGAAAATTTTGATTTCGTTTCCTGGTTACGAACGAAAGGGCGTCATCGAATTCGTATGCAAGAGCTTTCTGAAATTAGCGATACGCTGAATGAAGAGTACTCCCATTTTAAGAAAACCTCAGATGTCGTAATCGAAGAGACGGGCCTTCGCGCCGCAAGTAGTGAGCTCCGAAAAGAGCTCGAGGAAGAAGTGCAGAAGCTACGCGAGCAAGACAGTGAATACAAGAAGCGAGTAAACGACCTCGTCAGGGAGCTCGAACAACTTCGAAGAATTACCAAAGGTGGACGGAGTATAGAACTCGCTCGACGTGTCGTCACACGCGAGAACAAATGGTATCAGGTCAACTGGTCGCAGGGCGAAGATCTCTCCGGGATAGAAGAGTCTCTCGCTGATTCGCGAGGTATCGATCTCGAAAAACTCAATCGTCGCTACAAACAAGCCTTGGAAATAAAACGCCTCAAGAATCAAATTGCGCAGGAGAAATCAAAAATTCAGAAGCTCCAGCGTCAATACCAGGAAAAACTGAAAGGCGGCACTCAAGACGAAGAAGAGAAGGAGAAGAAGAAGCCATGGTGGCGACGTCTCGATACTGTATTCGGCTAGTGCCAATACTGCTATACCTGGCCGCCCTCAGCGGCGGGCTGCTGCTCCAAGCAACCCCTGGCTCTGCGCAAACGCTCGGCAGCGATATTGGTGTTATCGATACGGTCATGAATGAAAATTTTTCCCCAACTGCATCGTTCGTATTGCAGGAAGTAGGGCCTGCTCAGATTCGCCAGTATCGAGCCAAAGTCACTCCTCTTGTTGAAAAAGGCAAGACGTCCAAAGAAACACCTTTGATCGCCATAGGTGCGCCTGTACCGCTAACCGAAGTAAAAGGTCCGTTTCGCTTTATCTTTCTACTCGCGGATGACAATTCTCGTTTCCGTTCAACACCCGTTCAGCAATGGACCGCAGAAGAACTTCGGATGAATAGCATTGGCACCAGCGCCCTCGAAATCGATATTCGCGATTTGGATAAAGAGATTAAAGACAAGCGAGTGGAAGCAGTCGAACTAAAAGAACAAATGGCATCCGTTCTTGAAAAAGCTTCAAAGTTGACGGATCTGGATGTGCTTCTCAAGTTGCAGAGAGAGGAGATCGCACTCAAGCGAAACATTTCGGAGCGACAAGTGCAGATCAAGCAACTTGAACTCTTGATTGAGGAAGGTCGAAATCGCCAGGACTCCGCCGACGTCGACAAAATGAGAAAAGAACTCTCTCTCCACCTGCGTGACGCAGCAAAGGTAACTTCGATGGCTGACCGCCTCAATCGTCGTCAACAAAGTGCGGCAGTGCAAACCTTCGATCAGAAAGTAAAGATGGTACGCCAGATGGAACGCGAGGACCCGGAAGCGCTTGCTCGGGAAGTGCTTCGCCTGAGAAAGAAGCGACGAGAGTTGGAAGGGCGCATGACATCGGCCCCAGGCAGCGATAGCCAAGAAGGCGACTTCTAGGCGGGAAAACGAGGTTTCTCCACTCATCGCTTTCTTAGTAATTACAAGCACTTAACTGTTCATTGAAGCAAGGGCGGCTGCCACTCGGATATGTAGTTGCAAGCTGGTGGGTAATTGGTGGTGCAGTGGTGGTGTCCAGTTTCCTCAACCATTGACAAGGGTTTTAGTCTGGTTATGTGGTGGTGTTGAGGAGCGTTGTGGCGAGGTAAGATTTTCAAGATTTCAACACGTTGGTGGCAATGGTTCGTCGATAAAGACGTACCGAGGAATGTCAGTTGAGAGCAGTCAGAAATGACTGCTCTTTTTTTTGCCCAAGCAGAAATGATTTGTTTTCCTTCATCCCGATATTGCAAAACGACAGGCGGCTCACTTTCTGGTATAGAAGTAGCTATCAGCTAGCCTCAGCAAGAGAGGGCGAAATGTCTAAACTTGATGGCCTCCAAGGGCACGCAGCCTCAGCAATGATTAGGCTTCTTCGCGAAGGCTTCGATAAGCGATCCGCAAAAACACTTGCCGAAAAATATCCACTCGAACGCATTCAACGCCAGATTAATCTAATGGCAAGGCGAAAGGCAGGTAAGAGTAGGTTGGGAATGCTGAGAAAAGCGATCGAGGAAGACTGGCCGAGTCCCGAACAACAAAAAGCAAAGAAGAAAGCGAAACTACCACCGAGAGGGCCTCGCACACCTTTTAAAGCTCAGCCACGAGATACAGCTGCTTCAACAATCGACAAACGAAAAGCGAAAGAGAAACTACAACAATTGGAGCGGGAGTTTCAAACTCGCTGGCCAGAACTGCTCGCGAAATTTAATGAAGATGAGATCAAGCGGCGAGAGGATATCGAGAAAATGCCGCTGGTAAGCCAAGCGCTGATTGACGCTGCACTTAATTCCTTTGATGCTCCCGAAACGAAACTAGAGCGATTGCGAGAAGCATTTCCGAAAGCTATAGCAGCTCAACGTTAGCCCGCGGAACGATAACTTCGCGGCCGTCATCGAGTGCTGCCTTTAACACGCGTACTTTTGCACCACTTTCTATCAGCATCGGTTCGTGAGGCAAATCGACAATCGTCCCCAAACAGCCGAAATAGGGCACGCGAATGACACGGATTGCTGCGCCGACTCCCAAACTCTTCGGCTCGCCGGCTACACTCTTTACCGTCACATTTTGCAATGGAACGATCACTTCCGGTCGAGTCGCACCCGCTCTGACTTGCGTTGCTCCATTTACCGAAGCTTCTTGCCCTTCGAGTTGTTTTGCCAACTTCATGACGCGATCTGAAATCGGTAGTTCGCCAAATCCCTCGGTAACCAACACGGTGCTCGCAACGTCCTCATCACCAGTGATTGAGACTCCTATCTCATATCCGACATAACTCGCTAACGTTTCCGCATCAATTGAGCCGGTCACAATCGCACTCACACCAAGTTCTGCCGACTTGCGCAATGCCGCCAAACTGAAACGGGTACCACCAAACAACACGGTACCCGCGGCATCTCCTCCCAAAGCCGCGACATGCTCTGCCGAGACAACTTCGTCGTTTCGCACGTCAAGACAGAGTATCCTTCCGTGTCGCTCTCCACCGACCCCAAATATTCCCTGGATCAACGAGGCTTCAGTTTCGATAGTAACCTGTTTCCCGTCTTCGACTGCAATCACTTCACCTTGAATATAGGCATTTACTCTAAGAGGAATTGCCTCATGACGAATTCCGAGGTGGGCATTCTTCTCGGTAAAAAATTCGACGACCCCCTCTGCCGTAGATTCCAGACGAGTCGTAAACAAGCCAAAAAAGGTAGTTATCTCGCAGAGGAGCTCGCCTTTCTTCACATAGGCGCCCACATCGACCTTGAGGCGCTTGGCAATATCCTCTGCACCAAACCCCATGCGGTCAGCAATGCGAAGAATTGTCAGATCGCCGGGGAGTTCGGCCGAAAGCACAGGAGTATTCGCCTCGACTCGGTCCCCCACTTTGACTAGTGAAGTCCCAAGCAAAGGTAACTCACGTATTTTGGAGACGAGAGTTTTGGCTGAAACTTCAAGAGCGGGTGTGTATGCCTGCTTCATTTAGCTATACTCCAGCCCCATCGCATTAAACCATTGCTCTACTGCGCCTGCTCGTTCGCTCTCAGACTCTGGAAAGACAATGGGACGCCCGCGCCCATCGAGGAGTAAACCAGCATGACCACCACTGAGTTCACATTCTAACTGCCTTCCGGCGCCCGCGCCCACATCAACCCCTCTTGAACAAGGGGTGATCTTCGCCGCAACTTTTTCATCCGACCCAAGTTCGACACGCTGAAACGACCCGCTGGTAATTACAATTTTCTCTCTGCCTTCTATCTCTACGTCAGCAAGAGGAGCTTCTGCTGGAACTTTGCCCACGGGAGCAATGACGGTCCCAAGCTCCACTAAGCAATCGCGAATAAACACTTCAGCCGCAGCCTCGGGATGAACGGTAGAAAACACACCGAGATGAGGCATCATGAAGATAGAATCTACTGCGAGTTTAGTAACACCTTCTGGTTCATACGCATCTACCAACATAAAGGCACTGCTTCTTCTATCCGGCGCATGTGAGAGAACCCCACCTGAGCCAACTATCAGATCGAGCCCGAGCATATCGACTAGATCATTCGGACCAGTGACATTAAACATTTCAGCCAGACCACGTTTTCGCTGCCCACCTTTTAAACCAACGGCAAGTCGACGATGATGCTCAAAGGCAAGTCGCAAGGCTTCGCGACAAACAGCCTGTTCGACAATCAGATCTTCTTTGGTTTGAGGTATGCTCGTCGGCCGGATCATCTTGTTGCGCAAACGATCCCGAAGTTCCGCTGGACTAATCTCAAACGGTAGCCAGCGACGAATTCCCTGCTCTCCCGCTTCAAGCAACACGTTCGCGACAGAATAGCTCATCCCAAGATTCGCACTCACCGTGCGATTAAATACTGGCACTGGCTCTTTGTCGTCAGAGTTAAATACAGAGAATACATCGGTCGTCGCCCCACCAATATCAACTGCTACTATCTGAATGCCCCAGCGCTCGGCGGCTTGCTGCACCATTTCTCCAACCGCTGCAGGTGTGGGAATGATTGGCACCGGCGACCACCCCAAGAGCTTCTTATACCCAGGGGCGTGGCTCATCACGTGGTTGAGAAATAGCTCGTGGATCGTATCTCGGGCCGGAGCTAGGTTCTCTTCCTCGAGCGTCGGACGAATATTGGCAACCTGTACATACTCGAATCGAGCACCGAGAATCGTTTCAACTTGCGTCGAGAGTTCCTGGTTTCCAGCATAAATAATCGGTAAACGTATTGTCTCACCAAACCGCGGCCGAGGATCCGCCTGCAAAATAGTTTCAGCCAGCTCCAAGGGTAGGTTTACTGCTCCTCCATCAGTTCCACCGGACAACAAAACGATATCGGGTCGAAGATGACGAATCTTTTGCACGCGCTCATGTTGTTCACGGCCGTCATCGATCGACATGGCATCCATGACGATCGCCCCAGCGCCCAAAGCAGCACGTTCTGCGCTCGAGGTCGTCATCGCAGCCACCAGTCCGGCAACGACCATCTGCAAGCCTCCACCGGCTGAGCTTGTGGAAACATACAGGTCGATGCCTTCAGGAGAATCGGGAGTTTCTTTTACCTGGATTGGACAATCAGTGGAACCGTCATTGAGAATGCGGCGGCCCGAAAGTTCTTGTACTTCTAAGAATGCATTTCGTGCGCCAATTGTCACATCTGCAACAGGTTTCTCAACAGTCGTCGGCGCCTCACCACGGGCAGTCTGTCGCCACCCCTCTGCTGTTTTCTCGAACAGCACCGCTTTGGTCGTAGTAGATCCACAGTCAGTCGCAAGGACTGTGGTAAGTTGTTTCGGATCTTTTCGTTGCTCCATCAATTCGCCTAGTAAAAGATCGCCGGAAACCACTGCTCAATCAAAAATTTGAGTCGTTCAACTAACAAAGCCATTCGCGCCATGATAGTTGAGCCAAAGAATGCACCGAAGCAACCCATCATCAACCATCGCCCCATATGTGAGGATTTGCTAAAAACACCGCCTGGTTTGCGACGAAAGGTAAAGAAGAAATAGCTCAGCGTAAGAAACATGGTGAGCACAAAGAAACCATTGGTGATCGGCCCCTTTAAGAACTCAACCGGCGTCGAAGTGCCAGTAATGTAAAGCGGCTTAAATGACTTAAAGATCTGCGGAAGAAGTATAGTGAATTCTCCCTTAAATGCTAAGCCGCCAGCATACCCGAGCTGAAATCCGATCACGAGTTGGGCGAGCCAACGATATTTCTTAGAGTAAATGCAATAGTAGAGCAGGCCAAATGCTATTGGCAGCAGAAACAACAAATAGAACTTGTTGTAGGCTACTGCATAGGTTTGATCTGGAAAAACCGGACGATCGAGACCCAACATCGGTTTAAAAATATTGGGCCAAAGAAAATCGCGCACCGTTGCGACGATGCCCCATCCGGTCGCGATACCTATGTAGAAGTGCTCAAATAGACGATAAACCGGGTTTTCTCGATAGAGAAAAGAGTATATCGCCAACGTAGCGACACCACCGAAAAGGACCTCCCACCATTCAAACGAAAATCGTATCAGAGATTCGGTCATCGATCGCTCCCCGAGTATCGATTTACCAGGAGCCCCACATTGCCGAGAAAGATGAAGAAAATAATTCCCAACTGCGCAAAAGAAAGACCAGAATTAATTCCAATCGCCACATTGTGCTTCGGTCGTGAAGTATACTTCTCGGCTAACATCATCTCGTACCAGGCGGCACCAGCGACTCCTTCGAAGAAACCGACAATCTGATTACTCTCGTAAAAGATGTATGCTTCAGGAATAGTGATGGAAGTGCAGCCATGCAACAGCGTAGGCGTATGGTCTGTCGTTTGAAAGTATCCAAGCCATGCGTTGAATGCGCCGACAAGTCCAGTAAACTCCAACAACATCGCAACGTCTTTTATTGAAGTAACATTCTTCATCATTGGAATGGCGGCAATTGGCGTCGCATTGGCATCTTCCTTGAGATATTCATGCCAATTTTCTGATTTTGCGAGGGCCTGAATCATCAATGACCAGCCAGGTTTGTAGCCGAAATTGACCCAGTCTTTTCCATAGACCCAGGTCTCACCCGTTTCTTCAGCAAGGCGCTTGGCGACCGCTCGAGGCACTGCCTGAAGAAACGGTTTCGCCAGGGTGTAGCTCGTAATCGCGGCAAAGGGAATTCGCTTTCGCATTAAATGTTCAATCGCCAATTCCGTCTGTGGCATATTCTCCGCCATAGTGCCTGGCCCCCAATCAAATGCGACCAAGGCAATTTTTCCGGAGTCTGTCTCGAGCGCATCAACCGCTTCATAGAATTCAGTCGCCGTTTGCATTCGAGCTGGTTTAAGCGAGATGTTTAGAATGATCGGCAAGGCCAAAGAGACGGCAACAATCAAGTAGATAATTCGTCTATCAACTTGTTCGAGCCAAACAAAAATGTTGCTCGACGTATCAGAGGAGGCAGCTGGCATGCTCTAGTCACCCCCCTGATCGCTACTGAGGGGGCTATCTTCCAATGAAAGCCACATTCTCGTCGCCATTGCCAGCCCAGCAATAGTCGCACCAAAGAAGATTGCCCGAAAAGCCGGTGTGCTTAAATTGAGCAACAGCCAGCGTCGAATATCTGGAAGACTCTCTGATACATATGTTGGACCATGCGGCATTTGCCC
>CBDUGV010000016.1:0-33091 GCA_965366815.1 uncultured Bdellovibrionales bacterium
ACTGGGCCTATTCCCCGATGTATCTTGGCGGCGGCGAGTTCCAGAGCGGCGGCGCGCATTTGCCCTTCGCGGTTCTCTACATCAGCCCGAAAATTAGTTTCAGCCGGTTTGACTTTCATTCCCAATTTTTCGGCGGCGTTTAGCACGAAACCAATGTGTATTTCCCGAAAATTATCCTTGCTCGCCATGCTAAGAGCGAAGACTTCAGCGGTACCTTCATGTAGCATATGAGAGATTCCTGAGTCTGCGGCTGCCTGAGCAATGAGTACGCCGAGCACTCCAGACTCTTCGTTTAAGTGGTTCTCGCCAGCTAAGACAAGGAGTGATTTGCCATTGCGAGTTGCTAGCTCCTTCGCTGATTGTATCTCGTCACGAACTTGACCATAGAGCGCGCTGACCTCTGCTTGGGTTGTCGCTCTACGGTACGATTGAAAAAATTCTTGTTGTGCACCGCTGAGCTCCGGCAAGGCAAGGCTGGTATCCTGTAGAGCTTCCTTGAGCACCTTGTGAAATTGTGGTGCCTGCTGTTCGAGATTCCACGAGATTTCTTCGGGTGCAATTTCTGAAGTCACCGCAAGATAGCCTTGGTCTACAACTCCTGCGAATCCGAGCATTATGAATTGAGTCGCCTTATCAACCACGACAATCGAACCACTTGGCAGCTTTTTGGTTTGATAGTTCTCACTCAACTGTGATGCAAGTTCGGTTACATCGAATTTGAGTGGTGTTTCAAGTATCGCAATTCGAGTTTCGCCCCGGCCATGTATTCGGCCGAGAAACGGGTCGTCAGGCTTCAGATTTAGGTCTTGGCTCAGATCCGCAGTAGCATATGCTTCTGATTGTATCGGCAGAGAACCCCAGCGGCCGAGTGTGGGGTCAAAAGCGCTTCCGATCTCCTCTGATTTTGCATCTCCTTCAATGGTTGGTTCTCCCTTTTTTCCGATTCGAGATTGCAGCTTTGGTAGAGTCCCCTCTAATGTAGCGTCTTGATCGACACTTTTCGTAGCAGACGACTTTTCGGATTCGCTTAGATTGGAATCATCTGTTTGAGGGCTAAGTGGACCCGAGAACTGTGGCATTGTGAAATCCTCTCTTTCAATACTTCTCTTTGGTTATTCAATGCCTGAGAGGTCAGGACTCACGAAATTTCTCATAATTTGCCGCTTTTATTCTGCTAAAATTACAAATTGGTAATATCGCTCTCAAAGAGATGGCAAATTCGGGACTTTAGAGAAAAGCGCTACAATTCCTATAAGATAGGCTCAGATCGTTCAGTTTCTGTCTAGATCTGTCGTCATTGTAGGCGTGTGTTACAACTCCCTTCGAGACAGTAATGAATTGTCGTAAGTGCTCATACTCATTTCCACCAACGCTTAGATCTTGCCCGAAATGTGGCAAGACAGCACCTGCAGGTGCGACGAAGCGGCCAAAGCCTAAAACTGATGTAAGTGGATTGGTGGACGCCCTTGGCCTTTCTCAACAACCCAAATCTAAATCTCCGGAATCGGCCAATGGCTTCGAGAAAGTCCAAGCGACTCACACAAAAGATGCCGCAAGCGATCCAGAAAAACTCAACATTGGTGGCGATGAGTTTTTTAGCGAGAACGAGGGACCTAGAAACTGTTGGGACAAGAGGAGCTCTGTCTTTTCTCCTAAAATAGAAGGAACCTTTAGCAACCTCAAGGCAGTGTGGGAAGAGGATGATGAAAATATTCTCCACGAGAAGCTTCCAGATAAAGAGATAACCGGGACGTCGTTGAAACTCAACTTTGAGGATTTGACCGCCGACACGCCTACTGTCGATGAGTTTTGCGAGGATTCGGATATTTTAGAACCAGCCTTGAAAGAAAGAGAAACCAAGGTGCCGGAGACGGAAGTTCAGTCAGTTGAGGCGAGTTACATCAACCTACGCGGAGTCGTCCTCAATCAAGCGAATAAGAACAAACTAAAGGGCAAATCGTAATCCTCCCCTACCAATGCTCAGGTATACTTAGCCTCCCTGAACTGATCGCCAATTGCTCGTACAATGTTAGCAATCTACGAGCAATCCATTGAGTCGGTGCCATTCTGCTTAACTCCAATGAACAGACAAGACATCAGATTGACTAAGAGTATATAGACCGAAGCACTGACAATATGCTCGGCACTATCAAGATAACTGCCGTAGATAAACCAGGGGACGCCGGTTGTGAGTGAAAGGAGGATGCCAAGTGACGCGCCCCTCTCACCGACTCGATTTACAAAGAGACTAAGTATAGTTGGTACTAAAAGACAAGAGGCGATGGCGTTCATCAACCACCATAGATGTTTGAGACCAAAGCCTGGAAGCAAGACCGCGGCGACGGCAATCAGCAGGCCAATTATCGAAATGCCCAACATTGCCAGTCGAGCGCCCTGGACGGCCTGTTTCTCGTCGGTCTGGTCCATGACATCGGTAACCCAAAGAGAGCCTGCTGCGGTCAGGCCAGAATCAATGGTTGAGCTGAGGCCGCAGAGCAACATCAACACGAATGCGAATACTGCCCAAGCCGGTAGAAGTGTGGCAACGGTTTGCACGCCGATCAGTGACACATCAATACCGGCAGGCAAGGTCACTTCGACCGAAGGGCTTGCCGCTATAAACCCCAGTATCGATAAGCCGAGCGGTACTATGGCAAAAAGCACAGCACCAAAGAGATACGCCTTTCGCAATGATGATGCTTTAATCGCAAATGAGCGCTGCCAATACTGTTGATCGACAACTGCCCCAGAGATGAGTCCAATCGAGGTCACAATTCCAAAGGAGAACGCTACTTCTGGGTCGAAAATATTCAAAGTGCCGTTGATCCCCGCAAGTCCAGACTGGAGCACTGGAGTGCCTCCAGCTACAGAGAAGGTGAGCGGTATGACGATACTACCAACTAACAGAATGAAGCCCATCTGAACGAAATCGGTAATGACAGATGCCTCGAGCCCAGAGGCCCACGTATAGCCCAAGGCGATTATTGCGAGTATCGGCATGACTGCCATCAGTGGAATGCCGGTCAGCAGTGAGACGAAGTTTCCCCCGGCAAATAGTTGAACCGTGACCGCCATCACTTCGTAGAAAAAACAGGCGCAGAGGTAGAGTCGATGTATTCTCATTCCGCCATAGCGAAACTGCATGTACTGCGGCAGTGTGTAGCCACTTGGCATTTGTTGTCGGATCGCCGGAGCCAATAGCCCGAACAATGCCAGTGCAAGAACATTTGGTGCCATAAACCAGAACAGCCCGGCACACCCCTTCTCATAGGCGATTTGGCAAGAAATAAAGAGAGCCGGTGCCCAAATCCACGACGCGGCGATGCTACAGCCGCCAATGAACCAATTGACATCTCTGCCCGCGACCAGGAACCCTTCCCGGGTACCGGAATCTTTCCTTCGGGCAAAGAACTGAGTTACTAAAAACATTGCCACAGCAAAGCCAATCAGTCCCAAGAATCCGTTGCTTGCTGAAATAAATTGCGTTTGCATTCAGTTCCATCTCCAGGAGATGATTCACGTACAAGAAACAGCTCGAAGCTGCGAAAGAGGTGTGTGTAGGGCAAAGTACTCGTATTCTCGCGGGGCGCTTGCGATTCGCACTCGTTGAGAGTCAGTTTATAAGTTGAATCCTGCGGTAATTCAAGCCCCTAGTTGAGCCGAAGCACTCGAGGTGGGGCGGGTGGTGTGGTGTCTCTCTGAATCTCAAATGCACCAACATCTGGGCCGCTGCCTCCATTTCGAAGGTTTCCCAGGATATCGTCGGCGGGGGATTGGTCGGTTCGGGCGGCGTCTATCGCAGCGCTCCCTGCTGTAATGCTGCCGTATGAGTCGACGAGTCGTACGAAAGCCTGACGAATTGAAGTCGAGCCATCGTTAAAGACAGAGTTCGCTTCGACCCAACGTGGCAATACAATGCCGGTTTGTGCTGGCAGTTTCGGGTCCGCTGTGATTCGAGCAGCATCATCGGTGTAGTTCACTAAATCAGCACTACTCGACGGAATACTCCCGGTGCCGTTCCAGTATATATTGTTGTTCAGTGTAAAACTTGTCGTCTCTCCGGCTGGAGTGTCGGAGAAGTCGTTGGCACTTGAAGCATCTCTTGCACCCATCGTTCCAGTAGGGTCACTCCAAATGTTGTTATAGAATGAAATATTCTCGTTTGGTAGATTGCTGCCCTCGGTGTTTAACCTCATGGCAAAGGCGAGCGCTGGAAGATCGCCTACCACTGTGTTGTGTCGAAAAGTGATGTTCTTGCTTCCTTTCACGCCGAAGGGCGCTCGCATGACGTTTGCTGAGTTTCCGAGCATTAGATTGTTCTCGACGAGGATGTCCAAACCTTCAAAGAAGGCTTGTCCGTCTTCCCCAATGAGTACGAAATTACTTCCTGTTGAACCCTCCCAGTTGAGAAACACATTGCGATTAACTGTGACGCGTCTACTGCTTGTGAGAGAGTCTGATGAGCCGTTGCTATCCTTGATGACGATATAGCTACTGGTGTTGTTGGCGTTGCTTCTACCACTTCCAGCAAAATCATTCATAAAGATGTTGTCTCGGACATTCACATCTTGCACACTGTTGATATCAATATGTTCGTCGGAGCCAGTTTGATTGTAGAAGAGATTCCCCTCCACTAGAATATTACTCGTCGAATTGTTAATTTTCAGAATGTCGTTGTTGTAGCTGTCGTGAAGAATATTATTTCTAACGACTAGGTTGCTCACGTGAAAGGCACCGCCTCCATCGATATGGAACACCAATGCACCGGCACCAGGTCCGCTATGTGCGATGTCGAACCCTTCTAACGTGATACCCTGACAGCCTTGGCTGCTTTGGTAGGCAGTAACAACAGTCTGACTATGGCGAAGTTTGCTGCGGTAGGGGATTTCGGCCCGAACAGTGACGCCGAGGGAGAAGGTGCCGCGTAGACGAACTCGCCCATTATAGGTTCCAGGTTTCACTAGTACTAAACTGCCATCGGCTACGTTATCGAGTGCGGTTGTGATCGAATCCCAGGGTTGCGCCGCGCTTCCGTCGCCACCGCTGCTGCCATTTTGAAAATCGACGTAAAACGTGGCGGCATATGCCTCGCTCGGTAAGAAGAAAAAAAAGGCGATCAGGAGTATGTGGGATATAGGCTTTGTCATTTTTGCGCTTCTAATGACCTCGTTCTAGTGCAAAAGGGTGGGTATGGGCCAAGAGAGCCCAAGTAATTCATCTTAACAATGTTGTAGCAAGAAGCGAGCCAAATCAACCTTGTCCTACTTTGAATGCATGGAGAAAACGGGTATTGTAGCTATTAGCTGGTCGTAGAAAGCGATTGTAGAAATTGGAGAGTTGCTTGGTGGAAAAAACGAAGAAATTCGATCTCATTGTACTTGGTGGTGGAAACTCCCTTGCGCTTGCAAAGCGATGCGCGAAGGCAGGATGGAAAGTCGCTGTCATTGAGGGCGATCTGCTCGGCGGGACTTGCCCGAATCGCGGCTGTGTACCTTCGAAGCTATTGTTGGGCTTTAGTGAAGTTGCCACTGTGATTAATGAATCGCAGCGGTTCCACATTGACGCTCGTATTGAATCGATAGATCGAGAAGCCATTCGCAAGGAAGTTTTTGCTGCCACAATCGATCGAGTTGACAGTGCAATTGAATCTGGACTGCCAGAGAATTGTACTTTGTTTCGAGGGTATGGAACGTTTGTCGGTGAGAAAAAAGTTGAGGTCAACGGCGAAGTACTTGAAGCGCCAAAGATTGTTCTGGCTGTTGGAACATCACCGATTCTCCTCGAGGAGAATGCGAATCCGGATGTTTGGACCAGCGATGATGTGTTTGAGATGACCGAGATCCCTCAATCGATCGCCATCGTTGGCGGGGGCTACATCGCTTGCGAATTAGCTTGGTTTTTTTCAAGTATGGGAGTTGCGACGTCAATGCATGTTCGAAGCCAAACGTTGCTTCGAAATGAAGATCAAGAGATCCAAGAGGTGTTCCGCAAGGGATTTACCGAGCAGGTAGATGTCCACTTTAATTCAAGTAGCGATGATGCCATGAGCTTTGGTGCTGAGAAAGTACTCGTAGCTATTGGTCGAAAACCGAATACCGAAAGCCTCTGTCTCGATGTTGCAGGTGTTGAAGTAGATGAAAAAGGTTTTATTGAAACGGACTACTATCAGAAAACTTCTGCCGAAGGTATCTATGCGCTTGGGGATGTGACGGGGCGCTACTTCTTTACCCATAGCGCTTGGTGGGAAGCTCTCTATTTGGCCGACTGCTTTCTCAGAGATAAGTCAGAAGAGATAGAGTACGGACCTATGCCTCATGCAGTGTTCTCATATCCAGAGGTAGCCGGCGTCGGGCTGACCGAACAAGAACTGCTAGAGTCTGGGGAGAACTATTCGAAAGTGGCCCTTCCGTTTACTTCAGTGCCAAAAGGTAAAGCACTGAAGGAAGAACATGGACTATGTAAGTTTCTTCTAAAACCTGATGGAGAAATTCTCGGCTGCCATATTGTCGGACAGCAAGCCTCGGTGCTCATACATGAAGTTCTTCCGGTGATGCGTTGGAGGAATAATATCACCTCGCTCACAGGTGTGATCCATATCCATCCGTCGCTACCGGAGCTGATTCAAAATGCGGCTCGAAAAGCGGCTGAAGAACTGGGGCTCTAGATGCACTATAGCCACGTTTGCAGATAGTTTACGGGAGTCAGACACTTGCTTTGTATCGGTCATCGAGGGGCGATGGGACATGAGCCCGAGAACACATTGAGTTCGATTCGTAAGGCGCTTGAGCTGGGTGCGCCTTTTGTTGAAGTTGATGTCTATTCTGTGGACGGCGAATTAATAGTTTTTCACGATGATCGTTTGGAGAGAACGACTAATGGGAGTGGCTATGTCCTTGATCAGACCTTTGAGCATCTTCGGACTCTGGATGCGGGGAATGGTCAGTTAATACCTACACTGAAGGAAGTCTGTGACGAGGTCGATCGGAGAGCTGGCATCAACATCGAACTCAAGGGTCCGGCCACTGCCGTACCTGTCGTCGAACTGATTACAGACCTAGAGCGAGAGAATTGGGACTTGAATTCAGTTCTCGTTTCCTCGTTCAATCATCGAGAACTTGCAGAGACGAAGCGACTCGATCCCCGGATTCAGATCGGCGCCCTGATTTGTGGTTTGCCAGTAGATGATTCAAAATTCGCCGCGGATCTCGGTGCAATCTCAGTTCATCCGGCGCTCGAGTTTGTCGATCAACGGTTTATCGATGATGCGCATGCTCGAGAGCTACGGGTGTATGTGTACACGGTCGATCATCCTGAGGATATTCAAAGGATGCGAAACCTTGGAGTGGATGGAGTCTTCACAAACTTTCCCGAGCTGGTGCTAGAGGACTGCGATGAAGAAGAGCTGCGAACTTCCTGGAAATAGGGGTCGAGTGATTTGATGCAGATGCCGCTGATCAACACCCATCAGGGTGTAGAGATAACCATCCACATATCAGAGACGACCCATGTTCCGGGGGAAATGTCGCTCGAGCTTTGCAATCGTATGCTAATCCCGAAGGGAGGGGTAGTGGCAGATGTCGGGTGCGGGAGTGGATACCTAGGAATCGTCTCCGCCTTACTCGGTGCGGGTACAGTGTATTGCATAGATCCCGCGGAAGACGCGATAGAGGCGACTCGAATTAATTGTCAGTTAAACGCGGTAGCCAATATCGAGGTAATGCGAGGTAAGGAGTTAGTGCCGGTGCTTGGGGAGCGATTTGACGTAATCCTTACCAATCCGCCCCAAACGCCGTTTCCAACCGAACTTGACTCAAGGCGATATGGTGGTTGCCGGGGCACAGATGTCATTGAACGAATTATCGAGCAAGCATCGGCTGTGCTGAAACCAAGCGGCCGGCTGTACGTATCACATGTCAGTCATTCGTACCCTCAGCGAGTCTATGACTGTATTGGACTCTGTGGGCTGACGCATAGGTTGATAGCAGAACGCAGGAAGCCTCTATTCAAAGATGAAATTCTAACGGCGCATCCCGGTTTACTGGACTACATCTTGGAGTTAGGGAAGAAGGGTATTGCCGAATTGGAAGAGGAGGATGGAGTGATTTATTACTACCACCGACTCTATGAAGTAATGCGAGCAACTCAAACAGTTGCTTGATAAAAGATGAGAACGAGGCCTTTATGTTGGACAAGTTTTTCGAGAAAACCGAATCAGTACGATACGTCGCTATATACCAAAACGGCACTCTCACTTCGAAAGTCCGAGAGGGTGTTGCCAATGCAAGTAGTTCCGATTCTGATGTGTATGAGGAGCTTCTCGTAAATCCGACGATTCTTACTCTCGTTGGACAGAGGGGTCGAATTGATTGTGGCGGGCTCGAGTATATTCTGATTCGCTATGGAAATTTCTATCAGCTTGTCATTCCGACAGAATCTGGCCATGCTTCGATATGCCTCGACTCGGCATGTGATGTCGATGAGACTATTCCTCCGCTTATCGAGCTTGTCGCTCAACACATTTGAGTTGAAGCCTCTCTCCTTTCTTGTAGATGGGGATTCTTTGCTGCATTAATATGCAGACGCGCTCTATGCCAAGGATTGGAGGTGTGCGACAATACTCTTTGACGCAGCCAGACTGAGCGCTTCCAGGGAGTGGAGTCTATGTCCGAGCAATCGTTGCAGCAAATTGTCTATATTAGTTCCTCGGTGAAATTAGCAACTGATGCAGAACTATTGGAATTGCTTGAGCAGAGTAGGGAAAGAAATCTGCAATTCGATATCACGGGAATGCTGCTGTACCGCGATGGCTTGTTTATTCAGGCAATAGAAGGAGTGGAGAAGCCACTTCGGACCTTGTTCTCAAACATTCAGCGGGATCCCCGACATACTGGTTTGAAGACTTTAGTTGATCGTGAAATCATTAAGCGAGATTTCCATTCCTGGAGTATGGGATTTGCGAATGTGTCAGGGTATGACGAAGAGACGGTCCCAGCTTTTTCGTCTTTCTTAGCTGAGAGCCATTCTCAAGCCAAATCCCATTCGAGAGCGATACATCTTCTACAAACGTTTCGAGAGGTGCCCTAATCGCCCAAGTGCTCTATATATTGAAGAACGTCAAATCGGCGAAACGAGAGAATATATGGAAGATGCACAAGCCGCTATTCAAAGTCATTACGAGAAAGACCGGGTTTTCCAGAGGATTATTCAGGCACTTGAGCAAGCAGGCAAAGACAGCGCTACTATTTCTAGCGATGATCTAGCTCCTTTTGATGCGCTCCATACGGGAGGTCGAGCTGCAACTGCAGAACTGGCTCAACTCGCCGAGTTCGATTCCTCGTTGGCGGTATTGGATGTTGGTTGTGGACTTGGAGGTGCTGCACGCTTTCTCGCAGAGACGTACGGCTGCCGTGTTCACGGGATCGATTTAACCCAAGACTTTGTCGATAATGCGAAGGAGCTGAGTTCCTTGGTTCATTTAGACAATCTGACTACCTTCGAGCAGGGAAGCGCTTTGGCATTGGCGTTTGAGGATCGAAGTTTTGATCTGGTGTGGACCGAGCACACACAAATGAACATTGCCGATAAAGAGAAGTTCTACTCAGAGATTGCACGAGTACTGCAACCTGGGGGCTGCTTGTTATTTCACGATATATTTGGCGATGAGGCAGGCGGTTTACAATTCCCGCTCCCTTGGGCAAATGAGGCTTCGATAAGTTTCATTAGAGATGAAAAAGAGATCCGCGGAACCATCGAGCAGGCAGGGCTTGAAATCACGCATTGGCAGAATCGTAACGAAGCCTCCCTCGAGTTCTTCGAGCAGTCGCTTCGACACTTCGATAAACGGGATCAGCCAGAAAGCGGTGCTCAGATATTCATGGGGAGCAGGTTCCGAGAGAAAATTCAGAACCTAGTCCACCACCTCTCGGAGTCACGCCTATCCGTGGTAATGGGAAAGGCGGAGAAACCGAAGCGCTAAGCGGCGCAACATTTCTTGTATTTCTTCCCACTGCCGCAGGGGCAGGGGGCGCTTCGAGAAATTTCCGGTGCTTCGGCATCTTCGTCGCTCACTACCCGTCCGTCGACAAAGAACCAGCGATCGTTGACACAGACAAACTTGCTTATTTCATGATGACTGTGTTCTTCGTCGCCTTGCTTGAAGTTGGCGCGAAACTCAATTGTCCCCTGTTTGTCACCCTCGAGTCCGCCTTTCGTCGAGAGAATCTCAAGGCCAGACCAGACCGAGTTTTTCGACCACTCTTTTGCGTCTTTGCGATCGAAGGTTTTTCGCTGCAATGGTGGGATAGTATTGACGACATAGTCTATTTCGCCAAGCACGTAAGCGGCATAGCGGGCTCGCATTAGGGTCTCCGCGGTTTTCGCATGCTGCTCGCGTCGGTGATATACCGCGCAACATTCATCGTAGCTCTTGCTGGTTCCGCAAGGACAATCAGACATAACCATGTTCTCCACTGGGTTAGAATTCAATTTAATAAGTGCTTCAAGTACTTTCGACGGGCGAATTCGAGAGTATTGTGTGCTCTACACAACACCATACGCAAGCATTGCATCCGCTACCTTTACAAAGCCAGCAACGTTAGCACCTCGAACATAATTGACGAAGCCATCGTCTTCTTTTCCGTATTCCAGGCATTTTAAGTGTATATCTTGCATGATATCGAGAAGGCGGGAATCTACCTCGTTTCTGCTCCAACTAATGCGCAACGCATTTTGACTCTGCTCGAGGCCGGATACCGCAACACCACCGGCATTTGCAGCCTTTGCTGGGCCAAACAATACTTTTGCTTCGAGAAAGGCATTAACCCCACCTAGGTCGGTAGGCATGTTTGCCCCTTCAGCGACCGCTTTGACGCCGTTCTTAATGAGAGTGCGTGCCTCTTCTTCATTGAGCTCGTTCTGTGTTGCGCAAGGAAATGCAAGATCGCAGGGGACGGCCCAAGGTCGCTGCTTTTTATGAAACTCGCCGCCAAATTTTTCAGTGTACTCAGAGATACGACCACGGCGAACTTCTTTTAGTTCCTTTACCCAATCAAGTTTCTCTTTGGTGATACCTTCGGCATCGTGAATAAAGCCGCCTGAATCTGAGAGCGTGACGACCTTGCCCCCCAGTTCTAGAATCTTCTCAGCGCAGTAAATCGCAACGTTGCCAGATCCAGATATGACGCAGGTTTTTCCGTCAACGCTATCGCCCACATGCTCAAGCATCCGTTGGGTAAAATAGACACAGCCATATCCGGTTGCTTCAGTTCGAACCAAGCTGCCGCCAAAAGCCAGTCCTTTACCAGTCAGTGTGCCAACAAAGCGGTTTTCTAATCGCTTGTATTGTCCAAACATATAGCTAATTTCTCGACTCCCTACACCGATATCTCCGGCGGGCACATCTGTGTCCTCACCGATATGTCGGTGCAGCTCAATCATCAACGACTGGCAGAAGCGCATCACTTCTGCTTCAGACTTACCTTTCGGATTAAAGTTTGATCCACCCTTGGCACCGCCCATCGGCAGACCGGTTAGGCTATTCTTAAAAACTTGTTCAAACCCGAGAAACTTCAACACGCTCTGGGTGACCGACGGATGAAACCGCATCCCCCCTTTGTATGGTCCAATTGAGTTATTGAACTGTACTCGCCAGGCGCGGTTGGCTCTAATGTTCCCTTCATCGTCTTCCCAGGAGACGCGAAAAATGATGATTCGATCTGGCTCTGTCATCCGTTCGAGAATGTTCGCGTCTCGATACTTTTCGTGGTTTGCGATAAAGGGAAGCACCGTTTCGGCAACCTCACGGACGGCATTGTGAAATTCTGTCTCATGGAGATTTCTCCGGATGAGACCATTCATGAATTGCTCAACTTCTGCTGCGTGAGATTTGTTGGGATCGGCCATAATAAGCTCCATGTAATACGAGTGTAATCGATGGGGACGCATCCATTGATACCGCTTTTTGGCCGGTGAGTCGATTGCTTGATGTCCTGCATCAGAATCTATGAGGGGAGGTCCTGCCCTCGGAGTAACCTATTATAATTCTTAACTATTCGGGTGGTGCGATGGGGTCGCGATTGCAGCGTTGGGAAGAGCTTACGTTAGGGAACAACGAGCACATTACTCGGCTGCTCGGGCGAATACAGCAACGGTTCTCACCGAATGCCCTAATGCCAGCTGTAGTGCAAGCAGCTGGTGCTAAGAATCGAGAGGCTATTAGTTTCTACCGGGGTCAGGCGTACCACCAGAATCCGCAGGCATTCTTCCTTCCGCCCACCGAGCTGCCCGAACTGCGTGTTAGTGCCGCTCATCCGATTTTGGATGGCGAGATTTCTACTGTTTCTTTCCGCTCTGGCTTTGAGCCGGTGTATCCAGGATATCGTGAAGACTTTGAAGCTTGTCCAGAAAATCGGCAAGTGCGAACCCGTGTTTGGAAACATCCGCATGGCCGCAGTCGCGGAACATTGATTGCGATTCACGGGTGGCAGATGGAGGATCAAGGAGTCGCGGCGCTTGCCTTGTCCGCCGGATACTTCTTTCGTCTCGGCCTGAACGTAGTGTTGTATGAACTGCCGCATCACGGTCCACGTCGATGTTCTGGCACATCGGTGTTTCCCAGCATTGATGCCGCACGTACCAACGAGGGCTTTGCGCAGGCGATCTACGAGCTTCGCCAAATTGCATTGTTGCTCCAGTCATTTGGTGAAACCAATATCGGAGTGCTGGGGCTCAGTCTTGGCGGCTATACCGCAGCGCTTTGGGCTTCGCTCGATCCGCTTGCCTGTGCAATCTGCCTTTCTCCAATTTCCAATATACTCACTTTTGCCGAGACGTTCATGCTGCATGGAGCAGATGCGGAGGCCCTCCTCGCTCTTGGAATTGCACGCGATCGACTCTTTCAACATGTTGAAGCTGGAATGTTCGAAGAGATCTTTGCAGTTCACTGTCCGCTTTCGTACCGGCCACGTGTCGCAGAAGACCGACGACTCATTATTGCCTCCACGGAGGATGAGGTCGTGCCTCTCGAACAAGCACGATCGCTTCAATTGCATTGGGCGCCCTGCCGCTACGAGCAGTTGCCCGGTGGGCATCTTGGCCAAATGTATGCAGCCAAAGCGAGGACAGCCGTGCATGAGTTCCTGAGCTCATGCGGGATGGCCGATCCGTATGCGACGGATCTACTTGGGAATCCGTCCGAGGGCGCACTGCCGGAAGCTTCCAAGTAGTCTTCTCAATTTCCCTACTTTTTTCTGCGGTAACTTTGGCGGCTTGCTCGCTTCTCCTTGCTTTCCTCAGGCTTGCTGGCTTTGGAATGGGGCGATATGCTCTCCCAACCCAATCGGTACCGAATAAGAAACCAGAGGAATTACAGAGAGATGTCTGCCGAACGCAGCGAACAAGAACTAGTGCGAAGAGAGAAGCTCGGGAAGATTCGCGAGCAGGGCTACCCGTTTCCCAACGATGTGACTGTAGATACGCTTTGCTCAGAGGTCCCGGCTCGGGCGGATAAAGAGGAAGAACTTGAGATCGAGCAACGCTCGAGTATGACGCTTGCTGGGAGGATTGTTGGTCTTCGGCAAATGGGAAAGGCGGCGTTTTGCCATATCCAGGATCGCTCAGGGAAATCGCAGCTCTATGTTCGGAAGGATGAAATCGGCGAAGAAGCTTTTGCCGACTTCAAGACGTTCGATTTAGGCGATATTGTTGAAGCGAGCGGTGTGGTCTTTCGGACAAAAACCGGAGAGCCCAGCGTGCGTGCCAAGTCAATTCGCATGTTGGTCAAGTGTCTCCACCCCTTGCCGGAGAAATGGCATGGATTGAGCGATGTGGAAACACGGTATCGCCAGCGCTATCTTGATTTGATTGTTAGTCCAGAGGTTCGTGAGACTTTCGTTAAACGAGCGCAGATTATCGCTTATGTGCGCCGCTTCTTTGATGACCGCGGCTATGTCGAGGTCGAGACTCCAGTAATGAGTACAGTGGCAAGCGGCGCCGCCGCTCGCCCGTTTCGCACACATCACAATGCACTCGACATCGACCTAACGATGCGCATTGCACTTGAACTGCCGTTAAAGAAGTTGGTGGTTGGTGGGATTGAGCGCGTGTATGAACTTGGTCGAGTTTTCCGCAATGAAGGGATCTCGACTGAGCACAACCCCGAATTCACAATGTTGGAGTTCTACGAAGCGTATGCCACGTATGAAACCTTGATGGATCTCACTGAGGAGTTAATTTCAGGTCTTTGTGAACAAGTCTGCGGGTCGCTCGTCATAGAGTTTAAGGAGCAGCAGATAGACTTCACCCGACCTTGGAAACGGGTCTCAATGAAAGATGCCATCTATGAGATCGGGGAAGTCTCTCGAGAATTCGACTTAGATTCGCTCGACGGTGTTCATGCGGCCGCGCGTTCGCTTGGCTATGAGGATGTAGCTGAGCTGCCTGATTACGGGAAAGCGTTGTTCGAAATTTTCGATCGCTATGTTGAAGGCAAGATTGTCAACCCGACGTTCATTACCAAACACCCCAAAAGTATTTCACCGCTCGCTCGTCCATGTATGGATGACCCGGTTGTTACCGATCGCTTTGAGTTAATGGTTGCTGGAATGGAGTTGGCAAATGCATTCAGCGAACTCAATGATGCAGAAGATCAGTTGGCTCGTTTCGAGGATCAGATACAGGCAAAGCAAGCCGGTGATGAAGAGGCGATGGCACTTGATGAAGATTTTGTGACAGCCTTGGAATACGGGTTGCCTCCAACTGGAGGGCAGGGGATCGGTATTGATCGCTTGGTGATGATCCTTACGAATGCGAAAAGTATTCGCGACGTTATTTTATTCCCTACGCTGCGTCCGCAGAGTTAATCCGCTGGGTTAGAAAGTATCCGAATGGAATCAAAGTTCGAACTTTTTGTTGCACTTCGATATCTGCGCAGTAAGCGGAAGGAAGTTTTCATTTCGATTATCACTGTGATCTCCGTGCTTGGAGTAGGACTGAGTGTGATGGTGTTGGACATTACCTTGGCGGTAATGACTGGCTTTGAGAACGAGTTGCAAACGAAGCTTGTTGACGCGAACGCCCATGTAACCGTGCGGAAATACGGTGGGGATATCAAAAGCTATGAGGAGATTTTGGAGAAAGTCCGTCTTGTCCCGGGGGTAGTCGCGGCGTACCCCTATACCTACAACCAAGCGATGCTTTCTACTCCCCTCGGAGCGCGTGGGTTAATTCTCCGTGGTGTCTCAGATAGTCCGATACCGCGAGAAAAATTGGCTAAAACACTACTCGACAGTAAGGCTATTGAACGCTTGTTTGAGCCGGCGCGGGTGTCGATTGTCCGTCCGGATGGAGAGCGTGATGAGATTTCGCTCCCCCCGTTGATTATCGGATTTTCTCTCTCAAATGATCTGCATTTGGTTTCCGGTACTCCGATTACTTTGATCTCACCACGACTGACGTCCGCTCCGCAGGGACTCGTTCCCAAATTGAAACGCATTGTACCAGTGGGTCGCTATAAAACCGGTCTCAAAGAGTATGAGAGTGGATTGGCCTATATGTCGATGAAGGATGCTCAGCAGTTTTTTGGCTTGGGTGATGCGGTTACCGGGATTGAGATAACAGTTGATAAGTTGTTTGAGGCTCCAAAAATAGCGGGAGAAGTTGCTCGTTCGCTCGGTGGAGATGAGTCGGGACTCTATGTCAGCGACTGGACTGAGCAGAATCAGGGTCTCTGGGAAGCGATTAAATTAGAGAAACGCGTCTATTTTCTTGTGTTGCAGCTCCTTGTGCTCATCGCCAGTTTTACCATTGTCAGTACGCTGGTGATGGTGGTGATGGAGAAGAGTCGAGATATTGCGATTCTCAAGACGATGGGAGCGACGAACTCTGCAATAATGAAAATTTTCTTCTCGCAGGGAGTGATAATCGGATTTGTCGGGATTATTTTTGGCACCACACTTGGCGTTCTTGGCTGTTTCGGATTGCGGGCATACAAATTCGAGATAAACGAAGACATCTTCTCTATGAAGCATGTGCCGGTCCATATGGAGTGGCAAAATTTTGTTGTGGTTGCCTTGGCGGCCTTTGTAATTACAGCACTTGCGGGAATTTATCCTGCGCGTCGAGCGGCTCGGTTACGGCCAGCTGATGTATTGCGATTTGAGTAAAACGAGCGAGTAGAGTTTGTGGAAGTCCGTGTCGAAAATCTTTCTATGATCTACCAAGATGCCGAAACACCGGTGAAGGTAATCGAAGATTTGTCTTTTCAGGTTAATTCCGGTGATTCGATCGCAATTCTGGGTGAGTCGGGAGTTGGCAAAACAACGCTGCTGTATCTCCTTGGAGCGCTGGAGGAACCGACTGATGGAGACATTCTGGTTGGCAACGAGTCCTATCGACAACTGAGATCATCAGGCGAGGACCTTGCAAATTTTCGTGGCAGAAATGTTGGTATCGTATTTCAGTTTCATCAGTTGTTGGCTGAGTTTGATGCGGTAGAGAATGTGGCAATGCCGTTGCGTATCCAGGGGGTGGAACGAGAAGTGGCGGAACAAAGAGCCCGAGAGCTACTCGAGCGCGTTGGCCTTGGAGATCGGCTTCGCCATCGACCTGGCATCCTTTCTGGTGGAGAGCAGCAGCGCGTTGCTGTTGCACGAGCGCTTGCACCATCTCCGGGACTCATTCTAGCGGACGAGCCAACCGGCAACTTAGATCAGCGGACTGGGCAGCAAGTTACCGAACTGTTGAAGCAGTTTCAACAAGAGGATGGGGTCACTCTCATTACCGTGACTCACTCGCTAGAGCTCGCAAGGACGATGGATAGAGTGGTTGAACTTACTTCGGAAGGATTGCTCGAGCGGAGCTAGCAAGGGGCTATGGCGGATCTTAGACTTGTGAGCAACGTATGTAGATTTCTCACGCTATGTGCACTCTTCCTTTCCGCAGTTGTCGGATCTGCTTCGGCAGCGACGGACATCGCTTCTATCGAAGTAGAGGGTAACAGCCGGATTGAAGACTCTACCGTGCTGTTGCAAGTTGGCAGCGAGATTGGGAAACCAGTTTCCTCATCTCAAGTTGAAGAAGATATAAAGAATATCTACCGGACTGGATTTTTTGCGGGAGTCACAGCGAAAGTTCGTGGTGGCGTTCTGATTTTCCAAGTAACTGAACGACCATCGATAAAGTCAGTAACGATCGAAGGGAATGATGACGTTGATGACAAGAAGGTTGAGGAGCAACTCAACTTGACTGCGCGGCGATTCCTCGACACGCGCAAGATTGCGCTCGGTATTGAGGAACTCAAGAAATACTATCAGCAAGAGGGATTTTACGGCACGTCGGTCGAGTATGAAGCCAAAGATGTAGGGGACAACCAAGTTGATTTGGTTTTTACGATTGACGAGGGAGATAAGAAGGTAATTCGCAAGATAACGTTCGACGGCAACACTGCCTATAGTGACAAGAAGCTGACTAAGTTGTTGGCTACATCGAAGTATAAATGGTGGGTGTCGTGGATTACCGGTAGCGGAATCGTCAAAGAGGAGAACCTTGAGCGAGATGTCGGACTCCTGACACAGCATTACTTAACGAGTGGGTATGTCGATGCGAAAGTCTCGAAACCTGAGATCGTTGAAACCGAAGACGGTTTGGAATTGTTGTTCCGCATTTCTGAAGGTGAGGTGTTTCGATTTGGCACAATTACTGTTGTTGGTGACCTGCTAGATGGTGGCGAAACTGAAACGCTCGACGGCATTACGGCGAAGACCGACGAGTTGTTTGATGTCAGTAAACTTCGAGATGATTCTTTCAAGATATCGGATAAATACACTGATATTGGCTATGCGTTTGTCAACGTCGACCCCAATACGAATATCGACCGCGAAACGAAACTCGTGAATGTCGAGTTCTCGGTGAATAAGGGTGAGTTGATTACGGTCAATCGCATCTCGGTGTTGGGAAATACTAAGACACGCGACAACGTGGTTCGTCGTTCTCTCCGCGTGACTGAGGGCGAGCTTTTCTCGAGTTCGAAAATTCGTCGTAGCCAAGAACTCTTACAGCGCCTCGGTTATTTTGACGAAGTCACCATCACGCCTTCACCCGCCCAGAAAGCCAATGAAGTTGATTTGAACGTTGCACTGCGCGAGGGAAATACGGGGACTTTTAGTGTTGGAGCTGGCTTAAGTTCCGGAGAGGGTTTTATCGTATCGACTCGAATCTCAGAGGCAAACCTATTCGGAAGTGGCAACAGTTTGTCGCTTGATGTCAACACCGGAAGTCGGCGGGAGAACTATGTGCTCTCTTTTAACAATCCAAGAGTAGATGATTCGCGTTGGTCTCTTAGTGTCGATGCGCTCTCGGTCGAGCGAGAGTTTGATGATTTTGATCGAAACCAAGTGGGTGGATCGATACGAGTTGGCTACCCTCTCTGGTTTCTCGGGCCGGAGTATTTAGACGACATCCGCTTCTCGCTTGGATATGAATTGCTTCGTATTGAAATTGAGGACGTAGACAAAGATGCGCCACAGCTGATTATCGATGAGATCGGAACTTCGGTTTCCTCAAGCGTCACTCCGCGGTTGGTGCGCAATACGATTGATAATCCACTCGACCCTTCTACCGGTTCGCGTCAGCTGTTTCGAGTGGAGTTGGCTGGTTTGGGTGGCGACGAACGCTTCTGGTTGGCGCAGGCGAACAACACAATGTATGTGCCCATTTGGCGTTCGCCAGTTGGAAATTTCGTTTTCTCTCATCGAGTGCGTTTCGGTTGGGGAGATACGTTCAATGACGAAAAATTTCCACTGTTTAGAAGATTCTTTCCAGGAGGGATAAACTCAGTGCGCGGTTTCGACTCACGTGAGCTTGGTCCTAAAGATGCCGAAGGAAATGAATTTGGTGGAAACAAGCAGCTTATTTCAAATTTCGAAGTAATATTCCCCTTGGTCGAATCATTCGGACTGAAGGGCGTCGTCTTTTACGACATCGGAAACGCATTCGATGACGGACAAAGCATAGAATTTGCCGACCTCCGGCAAGCGGTTGGCTGGGGCATTCGCTGGCGCTCGCCAATTGCCCCAATTCGGGTAGAGATCGGCTACCCACTGGATCGCGAAGCGGGAGACAAAGCAGTAGTAACGAATTTCTCCTTTGGCGCTCCGCTCTAGTTTAGTGACGGAGGCGTAACTCCTTGGATAGGCTACGTCTCTGCCAGGTATATCTGTCCGGCGGGGAGACTACTGAAAGAATAGTAATACACTGGGCTTTTTCGGAGTGTTGCTCCTCAGGCTCTCAGTTGCGTTATTTATGAGGCTTTTGTTAGTATTGCCGACTAGATTTTCCTGTAAGATTCTGAAGTGATTACAAGTTTTTCGCATATCGACTGTTACTAGTAATAAAGGGGTATCATGCGAGTAGTTAGTTATATTGTTGGACTCATTTTAACCGTCGGCTTGATCGGCAGCACTGCTGTTGCTGCACCAGATTTCAAGGTCGGTTTTGTCGACCTGCAGCGCGCCTTGGCTGAGTCGAAGGCGGGGAAGGCTGCTAAAAAAGTCTACGAGACTGAAGTGAATGAAGCGCAGAAGGACCTGGATAAAAAGAAGGAAGCGTTTCAAAAGCGAAGAGCTGACTTTGAAAAGCAGCGAGAAACCTTAAATGAAGCGGCGCTTGGATCTAAGCGTGAGGAGCTAATAGGCTTAGAGAAGGACTTGAAGCGTAGTTTTCAAGACTCTGAGGCGATGTTGCGCCGACGCAATACCCAAATTGTTGGGGAACTTCTCGGCAAGATTCGAAAGGTGGTGAACACCGTCGGTCAAGAAAAAGGATTTACAGTTATCCTCGAGAAGAGCTCCGATGCTGTTCTGTATGCCGACTCGAATATTGATTTAACGGAAGAAGTAGTAAAAGCGTTTAACGCGAAGGCTAATTAATTTGGGCGTTACAATGGAGCTTCCACTTACTATACCGGATATTCATAAACTTCTACCGCATCGGTATCCACTGCTGCTTGTTGATCGCATTACCGAATTTTACGATGGCGATCGAATAGTTGGACTGAAAGCAGTGAGTGTGAATGAGCCGTTTTTCAACGGACATTTCCCTGGATTGCCGATAATGCCGGGAGTTCTAATGCTCGAAGCGCTGGCACAGCTCGGTGTGCTATACTCTAAGATGTGCTCTGAGAGTCCAGACGTCGATGCACTGATCGTATTTGCCGGTGTTGATGAGGTTCGGTTCCGACGGCAAGTTGTCCCGGGTGACATGCTGAATTTGGAGATGAAGTTTTTGAAGAAGCGTGGTGCCATTTGGAAGATGGAAGGAACAGCGAAAGTTGGAGATGAGATTGCCGTCAAAGGATTGTTTACTTCAGCGGTATCAGAATAGTCGCAGCATAAGTAGGGTTAGGTAATGGGCAGCAGTATACACTCCACGGCAATAGTTGATCCGAAGGCAAGGATCGGAGCTGATGTTGAAATTGGTCCTTATAGCATTGTCGGCCCCGAGGTAGAGATCGGAGATGGATGCCGCATCGGACCACATGTAGTCGTTGAGGGTATAACGACGATCGGTTCAAAAAGTGAGGTGTTTCAGTTCGCCTCAATCGGTGCCAAGCCCCAAGATTTGAAGTATGACGGCGAACCTTCGACGCTTGTCATCGGATCGGGCAATAAGATTCGCGAGTTTGTGACACTCCAGCCTGGAACGGCGAGTGGTCGAATGACGACGACTATCGGCGATAACAATTTGTTTATGGCGAACTGTCATGTCGGACACGATTGTAGTGTTGGGAGTAATAACATTTTCGCAAATTCAGCGGGACTGGCTGGGCATGTCACGATTCATGACAATGTAATTCTTGGCGGCCTCGTTGGTATCCATCAGTTTGTTCGTATTGGTAACAATGCGTTTCTCAGCGCTGGTTCAATGGTTGGCAAGGATATCCCGCCGTTTTGTTTTGCTCAGGGCGACCGTTGCTATCTTCGTGGACTTAATTTGGTTGGATTGCAGCGTGCGGGCTTCTCTCCAGATGATGTGTCTGCCATTAAGAAAGCATATCGACATTTGTTTAGTTCAGTTGGAAACTTAGCGAAGAAGGTCGAGAGCTTACCAAAGGAACTGACAAGCGCTAAGCCGGTTGAGGTCATGCTTGAGTTTCTCGCGGGAAGTGAGCGCGGCGTGACTCTTCCAGCACGCGGTGGCACCTCGGAAGAGTAATCCGCTGTGATTCTTAAAGCCTTCAGAAAATCAACAGCGTCAACTCCCTCGGACCCTCCTTCCCAAGATCGGCTTGAATTACTTGAGCAACTCAAAGGGCAGAAGATCGGAGTGATTGCTGGAAACGAGAGTTTTCCACTCCGATTTGCTGCGGAAGCCAAGCGGCACGGTTGTACGATTGTGGCAGTCTGTCACATCGACGAAACTAAACCTGAAATTGAAGACCTGGTTGACTCTGCCGTTTGGATAAAGGTCGGCGAACTCGGCAAGTTGATCGACACTTTCCGAACTGCTGGTGTTTCACATGTCGCGATGGCGGGTGGAATCAATCGTGTAAGATTATTCGGCGGGGTCAAGCTGGATGCTCGTGGTGCCGCCTTGATGCTCAAAATTCGATCGATGAAGGACGATGTCATCATGCGAGGTATTGCGGGAGAGCTAGCTCGAGAAGGCATTTCAGTTTTTGATTGTACTGTTTTCCTAAGCGATTCGTTGGTGAAGGAAGAAGTATTGACGACATCACGACCGAATGCTGAAGAACTTGTTGATATCGAGGTAGGTATCAAGGCTATTAAAGCGATGTCGGATGAGCACATTGGACAGACGGTAATTGTCCGCGGCGGTGTCATAGTTGCGGTTGAAGCGGTCGAGGGAACTGACCAGGCAATACTTCGTGGTGGTGCATTGGGCGGCAAGGGGACGGTTGTGGTGAAGTTCGCCAAGCCAACTCAAGATATGCGCTTCGATGTTCCAACCGTCGGACTGCGCACCATTACCACCATGGTCGAGGCTCGGGCGCGCGTACTGGCTCTGGAAGCCGGTCGATGTTTGATCTTGGACAGAGAAGAGGTTGTGGCTCTTGCAAAGAAGCATAAAATCTCAATTATCGGCTGTCCTGCGATACGCTCAACGAAAAGCTGAGTCACGTACTAGTGGAACGCCTGCCGCAGCCTAGAAGCATCATAGATTCGCTATGCAAATAGCCTCTGTTGTGCTAGAGAGTGACAAAATAGGGCTTTCGGGCCTAAAGACAATTGAGAAAGTATTTAGATTTTGAGTCAAGCTAGTAAGTCCCAGCATCTCCTATCCAGTCAATGCGCCTCTAGTAAGAGCATCGCCGCAGAAACCACCGTGGACGGTGGTGGTTTTCCTATTTCCCAACCTGAGTATTCACCAGAAGCTCTTCGGATTATCGACGAATTGCGACAAGAGGGAATACATTCATACGGGACGCCTGAGGTCTTAAAATTCGAGTCTCGATTAGAGCGCGCCTTACTGAGATCCTATCGGCAAGCGCTGAAACCGAATGGGGGCACGTATCGGCTTGGTGCTTTGTCCAAAGAAGGACCGATTGCCGAAGAAACTGAAAAATTGATGATGAGCCATTACGACGAGCGAGCAGAGTTCTTTTGCAACTTTCTCGATACCTCGTTTATGGCCTACTCCATGGCCTACTACGGAGAAACTGCAGAGGAAATTCTCGCAAGTACTTCTACTTTAGAGGAGGCACAGACCGCAAAGTTTGAACTTTTTTGTGAACGGGCGCAGCTCTTAGGAAATGAGCGAGTCTTTAACATCGGTTGCGGATTCGGATCGCTCGAAAAATTCTTACTGCATCGCTACCCAGAAATCGAACTTGTCGGCATTACGCCTAGCACGGTTCAGATCGCCTACTTGCGCGATCAGATGAACAATCCGGAGAGTGTGCTGAGTTGTGGTCGATTTACACTCTTAGAAGGTGGGTTTGACACGCTAGAACTCTCAACGCTTGGGCTTGAGTCCTATGACGTTGTTTTTTCAGTTGGGGTGCTCGAGCATGTCAAAAACTTGGAGCTGGCGTTTGAGCGTATTGCTGCAATGTTAAAGCCGGGTGGACGCAGCTTTCATCACTTGATTGCCTCGTATCATGCGATTGACCGATTCCTTGACACCAAGAAAACACGGATCGACGAATATTTTCCAGGTGGTCGAGTTTGGCCGTTTGCTGAGCTCGAGCAGCATGAAGCTCATCTTGAGCTTCAGCAGAGCTGGTATCTGAATGGTCGAAACTATTGGAAGACGCTTGACGAGTGGCACAAAAGGTTCTGGACGAACATATCGAATATTGTGGGCCCAAATTTCACGAGCGACAGTGTTCGGCATTGGAATGACTATTTTTGCCTCTGTAAGATAGTTTTTTCACCAATGAATGGCGACATGGTCGGCAATGGCCACTACTTTTTTCGAAAGAAAGATTAATTTCCAAGACTGCCTCCGAAGTTTGAGTGAGATTGCGTTGTCTGAGAGTAGACTCCATATCTGTCGCTGGCTGCTATGTAGTATTGGCAAATGTCTGCCTGATCGGCATGTCCTTTGGTTCGTTCGCAATACGGTGTTGCGCAACTGTCGGCTTGCGGGCAGCTTGTTTGATCATTTTCGTTTCGGAGGTGGGGATGATGTCGTTGTATCACTAGAAGAGATACTGCGCAATGACCGTGGATTGGGAAAGTACCTTTCAGCTCACATATCACGGAGTCTTGCTTCGGGAGTATCGAAGGGGTCAGTCGCAGTCCCTCAGAGCCTACATTCAGTTCGCGACCAACGATTAGCGTTAGGTAGTTTTCAGTGTCATTGGGTTCTGCAAGAGGGTTCAGTCGAGCTTGCGCTTCGCAAGAAGTATCGCTGGAGTCCAAAAGAGAAAAGGGTGAGCCAAGTGATTCATCGATCCGCCGCTGCGCTTGAGCAAAGAGGTGAGGCGAGTTCGTTTCTTGTCGTTGGGAACTCTCAGATTTCGATTCCAGCTGAAAGCGACGGCCCCACGGCCGATCCATCAACACCTCTCTCTGAGGTGTTTCTATTGTAGCACTCGGGTAGGGGAGGGCGAGGTCTTTCGTAGACTAGTGTGGAGACAGTCGCCTTGCCGCAATGATCAGAGTCTCAATATCTTCAAGCACCGCTTGTTTGGTTAAGGAATCGTAGTCGAGTTGATCCGTCTTCAGTGCTACCGCTTGAGGAGCATCAGAGGTCTCCAGTCCCAGAAGCGCAGACTGCGCTGGCCCAAGATTGTATTTACAGAAGTTGTAAAGTTCACTCGATGAAATGGGCTCTGTTCGTTCTGCTTTCAGTGTCGATCGAACCTCAGCCAGTTGCTGTATGACTTCCGGAGCGTCTTCGGGTATCGGCGTATCTAAACGCGGAGTGTTCGCCGCTGGAAGTACCAAGGAGTTCATGTCTCCTTGAGAGGAGGTGGGCGCTTTCGTCGCGAACTTCGCTGTTGCGATAAGTGACTCAGTGAGTTGCTGGATACCACTCTGCTGAACACGCAGCACTGTTGGAATAATGTTTGCAAATTGATCAATTGGAGGCAGCGAGTTGTAGATTTGGCTTGCGCCTTGTTCGATCATATCCGAGAGCTTGCCACTTCGCATAAGATACTCCTCTTCAGTGACTCGAAAGCTTTCAAGTCGACCGGTCTCGAGAAACTTCGCAAATCCAGAAAGAGATTCATCGAGGACAGTGCTATCTTGCCCGGGTTTCGTCGGGATGTTGCGGAGACGAAGTTCCGTCAAGGCGACTGAATCTGGGTGACCCTCGGTTTCAATCAGCCGGTCTCTATCGAGCATTCCGCGGATTTCATCGGCGGCGTCTTGATAGACTTGTGCAACGTTTCGTCGAGTCGTGTTGTCAGCGCCTTGCACGACAGTCTCAAGTCGATGGAGTTTTTCTAGTTCGGAAATCATCGCATCGAATTTTGTGCGCAGATCTCCTTGAAGTGGTTCAGCTTGTTCTTCCGATTCAACAGTGGCTTCCTTCTGTGTGACCCCGGGAATGAGCTGGGCAAATCTACTCTCGATGGGGCGGTCGAGATTCCAAGTGGTAAAATCGACCAAGCGAATTGCATCGAGTCGTCGCTGCGCCTCTGTAACGAAGGCGGTTCGATCTCCATCACTGAGATCGGCGAAAGCTGCTTCGACAATGTGCTGCTGATGAGTGTCAATCCGGGTGCGGAGGATTGCAACATTGACGAGACTCCCGGGTAAGCGGGCGGAGAGGGTAGAGAGGCTTCTATCACCGATTTCGCGCAGTAGGGCAGTGAAGGATTGTTTCGTTTCTTCCGAAATCTCACGGCGGTCGTCGATGAGCCGCTCTTCATAGTTTGGGATTAGCTCTGGTAAGCGGAGTTCGATATGTGCGAGTTCTCGACGATCGAATATGTCATGCGTCGCGCTATCGTCTCGGGCGAGCTGGTAGTGCTTCCGAGCAAGGAGTATGTAGTCTTGGCGTTTTGCCTCGGGCAAGGTTCTCAAACGCTCTTCTACGAAGGTTTTTAGGAGATGGGTTCGCCTTTGCCTATCTCTTTCACTTGAGCGAGGCGTCCGGCCGTTCTTGGCCAATAGTAACTCTTTTTTGGCGAGCTCAAGAGTCCTCAGTGCGTGGTAATGCTGATACTCGCGTTCTAGTGGTGATAGGTCCGGTGAAATATGCTGGGAGACCATTGCGGCAAAGCGAAACTGTGCATCGTTGACGGCTGAGCTGTTTTGGATTGTTTGTAGAAATTCAGAGTATATTGTTTTCAATTCAACTTGGGAGAGACTCGAGAGCTGTTGATCAAGCTCTGCGTACGATGTATCTGCTTTCTTGGTAAGTGCCGCAATTTCTGATTCTGTCTGACGAATTGTGTTGAGCCATTCTGATTGTTGCTGTTCGAATAGCGCAGTAGTGCTCTCCACAAGTTCTTCGCGAAGTTGTCGGACGAGCTGATGATCGGCATCAGGACTTTCAAAAACAGCACGCCGATGAGTTTGAATTGCTTCTAGTTTTTCGTCGTAGAACTCAGTGAACTCCGCGTTTTGACGTTCGAGTTCAACCTGCTTTTCTTCGATCTGAGACTGGGTCTCAGCTGCGAGCTGAAAGCGAGCAAACAGCTGATCGCCAGAGTTCTCTGGTGTTGTGCTCGTCTTGCTGACTTGCTCTTGAACTGGCATAAATTCACTCCTTATTACTTTATGCGCGAAAACCGCAAGCTTGCGGCCAAAGAATCACAGAACAGAGATAAGGTGTTGAAAATACTAGATGGTTTGGATTAATCCCTATAAGGCTCGCATAGACCAATACCCTGGGAAGTTGTTTACCTTTGACGACTTTGAGCAGGATTGTGCAGCGGTAGCCAAGCTGCTGTGCGCAGACAAGATTTATTGCGAGATCGGGTCTGGCTCGGGAAAGCATACCATTGGCTTGGCGAGTCGAGAGCCCGATGCTCAGGTGTTCGGTTTAGAGATTCGCTATAAGCGCGCAGTGCGTACTATCGAGAAATCGGAGGTTGCGGGGCTTTCAAATCTCTATGTGTTGCGTACTAAGGGTGAGGGGATTGAGCAGATTTTCCCAGCCCAGTCGCTTGACGGTATATTCGTTCATTTCCCCGATCCCTGGGCCAAAGAGCGCTGGCATAAACACCGGATTCTTGGCCCCACTCTGCTTGATACACTTCCTATTCTTCTCAAGCCTAAGGGCTTTCTCCAAGTTAAGACCGATCATCACGAGTACTTTGCCTCCTTTATGGAGGGCTTGGCGTCAGATGATCGCTTTTTCGTACGTCACTGGAGTGATAACCTCTACAAGAGCGAGTTTCTCTCAGAGAACATACCAAGTGAATTTGAGTGCCTCTTTCGAGATAAAGGCCAGCCAATTTGCTTTGCTCGTGTGGAGCTGAAAAAATGAGCAACCATCAAACGCTGACGCGTTGGATCTGTATTGGCCTGGTCGCAGGACTACTCGTCGGCCAGTTTCTCTTTGACCCCACCTGGAATAGTAAAGCTCCGCTGTCTGAACACAATTGGTCGACGACGCTCGGTTTTTTCGAGTTTTTTGGCTTTACCGTGTTCATGGCCTTGCTCAAGGTGCTGATTATCCCGTTGATTGCTGCAAGTGTGTTTGTCGCAGTGACCAGCGTTGGTGATTTCGCGAAACTCGGCAAGCTTGGCGCCTGGGCTCTCGTCTTTTACTTTTCGACTATGTTTGTCGCTGTGGTGATAGGCTTGGCAGTAGTTTGTGCGATAGAGCCTGGCGCGTCCCTGCGTGAGACTATGCAAACAGGAGAAGTGCAGCCCACGGTCGATACGACAGCGATCGCCGAGCGAGCTGCCGGCGGCCTGCCTGGTGTATTCAGCAATTTGGTTCGGCTTATGCTGCCGACTAATATTTTCAATGCGATGGCAGAAGGGCAAACACTCTCGGTGATTGTCTTCTTTATATTCTTTGGCGTTGTTGCCACTTTGATCGGTGAACGTGCGAAGCCACTTGTAGAGGTTGGGATTGCCGCGAACGAAGTGTTGATGCGCATGGTGACCCTCGTCCTCTACTTAGCTCCACTCGGGGTGTTTTGTTTGCTTGCATGGACGGTGGCTCGTATCGGGCTCGGGGTATTCGGCGAATCAATCGGAATTTACATGTTTTGTGTGATCAGTGGTTTAGCAATTCATGCGACTGTAGTGCTTCCGGCGATTCTTTGGTTGTTCACGAGACAGAGCCCTTGGAAATTTTTTCTCGCCATGCGAGAAGCCGTGTTTATGGCAACGGGCACCGCTTCATCAAGTGCCACGTTGCCGGTAACATTAAGTTGCGCCGAGAATGCAGGTGTACGTCCACGAGTTGCTGGGTTGGTGTTTCCACTTGGTGCAACTATCAATATGGATGGTACAGCCCTGTATGAGGCTGTGGCAGTCGTATTCATGGCACAGGCGGCAGGGATTGAACTCGGTGGATTGCAACTTTGCTTGATTGCGATTACCGCAACGCTTGCTGCAGTGGGTGCTGCTGGTATTCCAAGTGCGGGGCTTGTGACAATGTTTATCGTGCTAGATGCGGTGAATAACAGTTTGCAGTCAGTAGATCCGAACGCACAACTTATTCCTATCGCAGCGATTGGCTTGATCTTTGGGGTTGATCGAATACTGGATATGCTTCGAACTGGCGTGAATGTCTGGGGAGACTCCGTAGGCGCGAAGGTACTGAACGAGCTCGATTCCGACTAGGTTGCTCCGCTGGGTTGCTCGGACTGGGTTGCTAGGACTGGGTTGAACTGACTAGCTTGAACAGAGACCTGTAGCTGCGGCAAGGATAGTAGCAATAGCCGGGAGTTCTTCGCTCGGACCTGTCAACGGTTGCGCGCTTTGGACTAGTTAGATCTCCCAATTCCAAAAAAGTCGCGTGCTCTGCAAGAAGTTGATTCCGTGCCTCGAAGTTGTGCGAACAGTTCATGGACTGAGGTAAGTGGTTTGGGCGTGCGTTCTGCTACGGCGTCGAGCGAAGTGAGAACGATAGTCTGACTGTCACCATCGACTACTTTCAATTCAAAGAGTCCCGCACCGGCAAAGCGGTCGTAGGCTTCGGGGCTCGGCAATTTCGGAGCGTCATCGACAGTTCTAAATTGCTGCAATACTCCACTGATCTTTTCGCGAAGCGTGTTGAGCCTGTCGTTTGAAACTACTTGTGCGTCTTTCTCTTTAGTTACCAACCAGACTTTTCCTACTTGTGAGACAGCAACACGCCCTTCATTCGGAATATCTTCAGCATTCTTTTCTATGGTACCGCATTCCCGCCAGAGAAGGTCGCCATCGAGTCGATACCGTTCATACTCGCTTTTGCCCATGGATCCACGAGCTGAAAAAAGGTCGACTGAGATTGAGTCGCTCAATACGACAGGAGCCTTCGGCGAGTCGATCTTTGAACTGGCGCAAGCGCTACAAACAAGGAGTATTCCGTAGGCGAGTACTTGGGTTAGTTGTTTCTTCACTTTACCTCTTCAAATGCAGATGATGCTTTATTGTTTTTGAAATCATGGATGAGAACTGTATTGCTGGCTTGCTCGGGAGGTAACGTGTTGGGATAGTCGAGCGTGAAATGTAAGCCACGGCTTTCTTTTCGAGACAGAGCTGAGCGAATTATCAGTTCAGCAACCATTGTAATATTTCTGAGTTCGATTAGGTCACTGGTTACGAGAAAGCGCCAGTAGTAGTCGCGGATTTCTTCCTTGATATGCTCAATGCGTCGCTTCGCAAGCTTGTGTCGCTTTTCGCTTCGAACAATGCCAACAAGGTTCCACATTAGTCTGCGCACTTCATCCCAACTATGACTGATGAGTACTTCTTCCGAGCTTTCTACCGCACCAACGTAATCCCAATCCCGCACTTGTTTCGGCATACTCAGCTCGTCGAGGCGAGCAACGGTATCTCGACCGGCTCTTGCGGCAAAGACTGAAGCTTCCAAAAGAGAATTAGATGCCAAGCGATTCGCGCCATGCAGCCCAGTGCTTGCGCATTCGCCCGCCGTGTAGAGCCGCGGAAGATTCGTTCGCCCTGATTTGTCGCTGACAACACCACCACAGCAATAATGCGCGGCGGGTACTACAGGAAAAGGCCCCGTTGTGGGATCAAAGCCAAATGTGCGTAGCCGTTCGGTAATTGTCGGAAACCGCTTCCGAATGAACTCAGGGTCTCGATGGCTAATGTCAAGCAGCACACAATCGACTCCGCGCTTTTTCATTTGGTCATCGATGGCGCGAGCTACGATGTCACGAGGTGCCAATTCCTTGCGCGCGTCATATTGTTCCATAAACTCTTCGCCACTTGGTAAGCGAAGAATTGCACCTTCGCCTCTCATCGCTTCAGTAATCAAGAAAGATTTCGCAAGAGAGTGGTACAGACAAGTTGGATGAAATTGAATGAATTCCATATTCGCGATAGCGGCACCGGCCCGATAGGCCATGGCAATACCATCACCCGTAGCGACATCGGGATTTGAGGTGTAGACATATACTTTGCCAACCCCTCCCGCCGCAAGCATGGTTGATCGAGCTGCGAAGGTGTGGATCTCGCCATTCGATTTATCGAGCGCGTAACAGCCTACTACTTCGTTTTGATTCTCGCGGGAGTCGACGACGAGGTCGATGGCGATTTGATGGGGGACCACTCTAATGTTCGGGTGTTGGGCAGCACCCTCGTAGACTGCCCGCTGAATCTCCGCCCCTGTCGCGTCACCAGCGTGGAGAATGCGCCGGGCCGAATGACCCCCTTCTTGGCCGAGTGAGTATTGATCGCTCTGATCCTGTTTATCGAAGCGGGCTCCCAAGTCGATAAGCCGTTTGATTTCGTTGGGCCCTTCCTGGATACAAAGCTTCACAACTTCGGGGTCGCAAAGCCCAGCGCCGGCGTCCAGGGTGTCTTTTATATGGGCCTCGAAGGAATCTAAGGGGCTAATAACACTTGCTATTCCTCCCTGTGCATACTGTGTGCTGCCCTCAGTAGGATCGCTTTTGCACAGCACCGTGACACTGCCGTAATCCGCAACTTCGAGTGCGTAAATTAAGCCGGCGATGCCCGAGCCGATCACTAAGAAATCTGAGTAATTTACCAAGATTCGCTCATCTAAGCTGGAGGAGTTAATAGGCAAAAATCAATTCTACTTGCAAAGGTCGCTGTGGACTGTAGCATACCTGAGGTTAAAAGTATGAAGTTCTACCTGGTGTCATTTTTGAAAGCCTCAACCATAATCAGCTCGCTCATTTTCGCAGCCGCCCTGTTCGTGCCTGCCCATGCGGCAGAAGCGCAGCAGCTCTACGCCTATCGAAGTGGCAGTCGAGGCAGCGTTACGTTCACGACAAAGCGACCAACGGGCAAGAAGTATTGGAAAGTGAAGTCTCGCAGGCCCTCATACTCTACGGTCAAGCGGCGCGGGGGGCGACGGTGGCGGGCGAATGCTCGAACGAGCCCCTATGATGCGCTGATTAAACAGCTCGCCAAGGCCTACAAGTTAGAGCCGGCTCTGGTAAAAGCGGTTATACATGTGGAGTCGGCGTTTCGACCGAAGGCTCGATCGCATATGGGTGCGATGGGCTTGATGCAACTCATGCCCGCTACGGCGAAGCGTTTCGGTGTTCGCAACGCCTATCGTCCGTCGGAGAATGTCTTAGGGGGAGTTCGCTACCTTCGATGGTTGTTCAACCACTTTAATGGTAACGTCAGTTTCGTGCTTGCCGGATATAATGCAGGTGAGAATGCTGTGAAGCGATATGGTGGAATTCCTCCTTATCGGGAGACTCAGCAGTATGTAAAACGCGTAATGTCTATGCGCAGGTTATACCGTTGCGATTATGAGGGAAGACGAAGCTGCTGAAAACACCGTTGTTGAGGAGCGAGACTCGACTGGTGCTGAGGGGACTGTTGCAATTGCCGCTGACGGTAATCAGTTTGCTCGCCGACTGCCGAACATCTTAAGCGTGCTGCGACTGCTCGCAGTTCCGCTTTTCGTTGTGCTTCTAATCGATCCGACTCCTACCGCTCGTCTTTGGGCTACCTCGATTTTTGTAGTTGCCTCGATCACCGATTGGCTCGACGGTTATATCGCCCGTATTTATAAGGCCGAGAGCATTCTCGGGACCTTGCTTGACCCATTGGCCGATAAGATTCTCGTAATGGCAGCCCTAGTCATGTTGGCGGCTGTACCACATGAACCTCGGGTACCGGCTTGGATCGTGGTGGTCTTGCTCAGTCGCGAATTCTTGGTCACTGGACTGCGCGGAGTAGCTGCAGTGAAGGGAATCGTTGTTCCCGCAAGTCGATGGGCAAAACACAAGACCGCCTGGACCATGCTTTCGATAGTCTTTCTTCTTGTTGATGAACCGTACAACGTATTTGGCATCCAGATTAACTTTTATCTGTCAGGCATGGTGTTTCTTTGGATTGCACTCTTTTTTACGATAGCAACTGGCGTGCAGTATGCCATGCAACTGCGTAAAGTATTTGAATAGCCAGATCTATCGGTACGATAATGCGGCGACGCCAGTTCTCTATTGATTTTCTCATTCTCAGTATCGTGGCGATTGCCGTACGGGTGGCGTTTCTGCTGCTGGTGCCTGAAGGAGCGATCTCGGCAGATTTAAAAGCCTGGGTGAGAGTGGCGGATCAGTTTCGTTTGGGTGCCAATCCCTACGTAACGACTACTCACCTAAATTGGCCACCAGTCTGGTTACAATGCATCTACTTCCTTTCGCAGCTTGCGGAGTTTTTACAAGTTCCTTTGGTGCGGGCGCTGCAAGCCTTCCTTATCTTCGTTGAACTCATTGTCATTGCCCTGACCTATTCATTGATGCAATCAGTCTTTCGCGTTGCCCCATTTCGCTACCTTCTTTTTGGGGTGAGCTTGAACCCAATCTTGCTCTTACAAGTCTGTCAGCACGGTAACTTTGATGTGTTAGTTGCAGCACTTATACTTGCCTTTTCCATTTCATTCTTGCTGTTCTCACAAACGAATAACCCATTGTATTGGCTTTGGAGCTGTCTTTTCTTGGGTCTCGGAGTGCTTACAAAAACAGTGCCGTTTATCCTCATGCCGATGCTTTTCTACAATATGCGCTCCATTTCTGTTTCAACTCGGATGCTAGGCGTATGCCTACTCTTGCTCCCGGTTGCGATTGGTTTGAGCGTTCTCTATGTTCTTGCGCCAGAGGCAGTACAGAGTAACGTGTTGCAGTATCGATCCTATCCGGGGTTTTATGGCTGGACGGGTGTAATGGAACTACTAGGTTGGGATGCTCATTTCCCGCTCTATCGAAAATTCTTTTACCTCGTCCTTGTGTTGGTGCTCGGTTGGACAGCTTTCTTTTTGCATCGCAACCAAGGAAGTATCTCGGTAGATCGCTTGTTGCTGCTGATCATTGCCTTACTCTTGCTCCCTGTTACTTTTGGTCCAGGGTATGGGCCACAGTATGTATTCTGGTATTTCCCTCTCGGTCTTGTCTGGTTCAGTCTCTCGAGTCGAGAGTGGAGAATGTATCTAGGTGGCTTCTTCGGCGTCTTGCTGTTGACCTATCTCGTAGAATATTTGTTTTTCCCTTCGCATGGAGCACTCC
>CBDUGV010000017.1:0-33064 GCA_965366815.1 uncultured Bdellovibrionales bacterium
ATCTGGGCTTTGCTCATAGAACTCAATGTATCCTTGGAATGGCTAGAATCAGGCATCATACGTGGGGCGCCAAGCAGTTTCAAGAAAAAGGGCGCTCAACTGAGACGTCGCCGCAACTCCGCCCGATAAATCCAAGAGGTGTATTTGAAATAATTGCAGTGTAAGGGAGTGCAAGAGCTAGCTATGTCCTACAAATTTTGTGCATTAGATGGAGATACGCGCGATTCGATTTGCGCAGTGGCAAAGGAACACTGCGAGCGATCAAAAAACCTGGAAGAGCTTATCTACGCCTGGCTTACGCCCGAGCGAAGGGCTAGTTTCGGGCCAGGAGTATTGGAGGGGACCGATATTCATTGCGCCACGGTGATATTATCCAACCGGCGGAAAGAAATCGGTTATATCGATATCCCCTTCGACGAACTTCCCAAGGTCGAGCCAGTTTCTGAAGCGATTCATGGACCACTGCCTCGAGACGATTGGTTTGAGGAGCGCGATAAGCAATTTAAGTTCACCTGGAACAGTGCGCTTTGTTCGGAAACACTTAATCGTGCTGATGCACTTGCGATGGCAGTGTCCTACGCATTGGCTGATATGGGTGAAGCGTTCTTCTCTCTCGATGATCCAGAACCTGATATCAGTTGCGAGGAAGATGAGAAAGCGGCACCCAAAAGCAAATACATTGTGGCAGTCGGGTATTTGTTCACCGACTGCTCCAAAATAAACGGCACACCGGGCTATCGCCAGGGCTGGGGTGAGAACTACTACGTGCTCCCCTAGCGCGACTTGTCCTACGCCAGTGTTGCTTCGAGCTCATCCACCAGTCTGCCAAGTACCGTCACCGTTGCTTCCACAGGTTGAGGTGAGGTCATGTCGACACCGGCGTCTTTCAGCAGTTCGAGTGGATGTTTGCTGCAACCACTCTTAAGGAAATTCAGGTAGCGCTTCACGGCACCTTCGTCGCCACTGAGGACCTGCTCTGACAGCGCGATGGCCGCAGCGAGTCCGGTCGCATATTTGTAGACATAAAACGCCGAGTAGAAATGCGGGATCCGCAGACATTCCAAATTGTCGATGTCCTGTAGCTCAACCGCCGAGCCGAAGTATTTCGACAACAGCCCCCCGTAGATTTCCCGGTAGCTATCGATGGTCAATGGTTCGCCAGACTCTTCTTTCTCGTGAATGATCTTCTCGAACTCGGCAAACATTGTTTGCCGATAGAAGGTGGCCTTGATGTCATCTATCTGATGGTTAATCAGGTAGGCCGTCATTTTTTTGTCATCGGCATACTTCTTTCGAAGATGCGCAGTGAGCAATTGCTCGTTGAAGGTTGAAGCAACCTCGGCAACAAAGATGCTGTAGCTGCTGTCTTGGTAGTTCAAATTGTTTTTTGAATACCAGCTGTGCATGGAGTGGCCGGCTTCGTGCGTAAGCGTGTACACATCTCGCAGATCGTCGTCCTTGTAGTTCATTAAGATATACGGAGGACTGTCGAAACATCCTGAAGAGTACGCGCCACTTCGCTTGCCTTTGTTCTCAAAGCGGTCAACCCAGCGATCCGTCGTGAGGCCAGCCCGCATCGTATTGACATATTCATCGCCAAGCGGAGCAAGTGATTCGCAGAGTATCTCAGCTGCTTCATCGTAGCTGTGCTTTGCTTCTAGATCTTCAACGATTGGTACATAGGTGTCGTAGAGCCGCACCGAATCAAAGCCAAGACATTTCTTTCGAAGCTCATAATAGGTGTGGAGCGGGGCAAGTCCGTTTGAGACTGCATCGATTAAGGCGTCGTAGACGGCAACGTCAACATTGTCCGAGAACAACGATCCCTCAATTGCAGAATTAAAGCGCTTCACACGCGCCAGATAGACATCTTTCTTCACCGAGCCGGTGAGGGAGGCGGCAATGGTATGTTTGTGCCCATCAAACACTTGGTAGTACTGCTCATAGGCAGTCTTTCGAATCTCTCGATCTTGGTGTTTAAGGAAGACGCTATACGTTGAATGACTAAGGGCTTGTTCCTCACCGTTGACCAGAATAGTACCAAAGTCTAAGTCAGCATTGTTGAGTTGAGAGAAAATCTTTCCAGCTGAACCAAAAACCTCTGAACCCAAGGCCAATAGTGTTTCTTCCTCATGACTCAGCGTATGAGGCTTGTAGCGAACGATTTCTGTAAGCATACGTCGCACATCTTTTAGTCGCTCATCAGCTAGGTATCCTTCGAGTACCGCATCGTCGATTTCGAGAAGCTCAGGAGTGAAGTAGCTCGAAAGTGCCGCGAACTCAGAGTAGAGTTTCATCACGCGCTGCAAGTCGCCCAAGTGTGTGCTATCTGCCGTGTCTTCGTCGCTTTTGAGATGAGCATAGGTATAGATCTTCTCAACATGTCGAACGAGATCGAGGTAGCACGTTACCGCCTTTAGCAGCTGCTCCGCAGATTCGGCGAGTGTTCCCTGGAACTCAGACATCTTTTGAATCGAGTTGCTCAGAACTTCAAAGTCCTTCTCCCAGGCAGATCGATCTTCATACATTGGCTGCAAGTTCCAGCTATGTGCTTCCGGGGTCTCAGATCGCGGCGCTATAGACATATTCGGTTTCCTACAAGGTTCGTTCTACGTTGCACTTGTATACATAAGGTAGACTGGCCGAGCCACTACCGGCTTAGAGCCTGTGGGCAAACTGCTGTCATCGATTGATGCCATTTCGGCCCGGAAATACGCACTATAAAAGTACCAAAGCTACAAATTAGAGGCATAATGTTATTGTTGTTGCAGTGGAATACTGGAATCGGCAGAAGCGGAGAGGCGGCTCATGATTCCTGTAAGCTGTATAAACCCCTGAAATAACAAGCATATTGATTTATTTTTATATTTCCGATAAAATCTTGCGCATTTAGGGCACGGTTAGGAATCTAAAGATAATAATCCTGTTGATTCCTGTGGTATTTGCCGAGATGGCTGTCATAGGGCATCTTGGATTGGGCAAGAGGGCCTGATAGAAGGGGAAGAGGTTGTTGCTGAGGTGTTTCTTCAGGAAGTCGTTGCCTGATAGGTTTTTACTACAAACCTAAAACGACACTGTGAGTGGCCGAAATGGCAGAATTACAAAATCGTCGCAAACGACGGCGTAAACCAACAATGACACCACGTTTTGGTGAGAATTCAGTAGCTTTTGAGATTGGTCTATTGCGCATGACTATGGGTCTACAGCGCGAGATGGAACAAGCTGAGAAGAAGACGGACAAGTCAGAGATTAAATAAGCCCAGCCAAGCAGTTCTGGGCCTTCTCTTTTGCACCGCATCCCTGTAGTTTTCTCCTGTCAAATACCATCCCGTATTTGTAATTTTTCAATAATTCTGGTCTATTCCCTATACTTCGGACATATTCCGCCTACGGTGGATTTGATCTGCATGGTCAGTATTGTTTTTCAAAAAGGAGCACTTCATGGCAAAGAACGCAGCCCAACAGATATTCGATTGTGGACAAGGTCTCTGGTACGACAACATCAGCCGAGAGCTTCTAGAGAACGGTGAACTCAAGCGGATGATTGAGGAGTGGGGCGTTCGCGGTCTGACTTCGAATCCGTCGATCTTCGACAACGCCCTGAGCAAAGGCACTGCCTATGACGCTCAAGTCGCTTCACTCAAAGGGCAATCGCTCAGCACCGATCAAGTCTTTGACGAATTGGCTATTCAGGATATCGCCGCTGCGGCCGATTTGCTTCGCCCAGTCTATGACAGCGATGGGACTGATGGTTTTGTCAGCATTGAAGTGTCGCCGCTCCTCGCTCGTGACACTGACGCAACGATTGCTGAAGCAAAGCGATTGTTCGCTCGCCTCGATCGCCCAAACGTAATGATCAAGATTCCAGGCACAGCAGAAGGCCTTCCGGCAGTGAAAGCGGCTTTAGAAGCTGGGATTAATGTGAACATCACTTTGCTCTTCTCTTTGGAGAATTACCTACAGGTTGCACAGACCTATTGTGAGGCGCTTCGCACTCGAGTTTCTCGTGGTGAGCCAGTCGACAAGATTCGCTCGGTTGCTAGTTTCTTTGTCAGCCGCGTTGACTCGATTATCGATTCTAAGCTTCAAGAAATCGTTTCGGCGAATGAAAAAAGCGATCCTGCAAAAGCTGAGAAAGCTCAAGGGCTCCAAGGTCGTTTCGGAATCGACAACTGTAAAGTAGTGTATGCTCACTTTCAGGACATGTTCTACGGTGAAAAATTTGCTGATTTGAAAAAAGCAGGAGCAGCCCCGCAGCGTCCGCTTTGGGCAAGTACTAGTACGAAAAATCCCGAGTATCGCGATACCATTTATGTTGAGCAGCTCCTCGGACCAGATACCGTAAACACCATGCCTCACAATACGCTTGAAGCGGTTGTCGATCATGGAGTGATCAAACCTGAAACAGTAACCCAGGGTGTTGAGGAAGCGAAGGCCTGCCAAGCTGCACTTGAGTCAGTTGGTGTTGATGTCAACGCTTGTCTTGCGCATTTGCAAGCCGAAGGAGTTGAGAAGTTCATCACCTCTTTTCATCAGCTCAACGAAACGCTTGAGAAGAAGATCGCTGGCTAGCCAACTTCGTTAGGAATAGCCTTAACTGTAGAGGGGACTGGTATATGGCCAATCCATTTGATTTAGGAAGTGACGATGCGTTGCAAGTCGACCCCTGCGTGGTGGTTATCTTTGGCGCAACGGGAGATCTAACCCATCGGAAGCTAGTACCGGCCTTGTATAACCTCGGCGTTGATGGCTTGCTTCCGGCTCACTTTTCGTTGATTGGATTTGCTCGACGCGAGCTGAGCGATGATGCCTTTCGCGAAGGACTCGCGGAAGGGGTCAAGACCCACTCGCGTCGTAAACCGCTTGATGAAAGTACTTGGAGCGAGTTCTCTCAACATTCGTTTTTTGTTTCGAGTGGCTTTGATGATGCCGGTGGATACGAGAGTCTCAAGGCAAAGCTTGAAGAGATTGATGCGGCGAGTGGAGTGCGTTGCAATCGTGTCTTCTATCTTGCCACTGCACCAGACTTTTTTGATGTGATTGCCCGTCATCTAAAAGATGCCGGACTTCTCGATCGAACTCCGGGTGGCCCGGCTGCGCGAGTGATTGTTGAAAAGCCGTTTGGCCACGACCTGGAATCGGCGAAGACGCTTAACAATAAATTGCTCGATTGTATGGCTGAGGATCAAATCTTTCGAATTGATCACTACCTCGGAAAAGAAACAGTTCAGAACCTCTTAGTGTTCCGTTTTTCGAATGGTATCTTTGAGCCGATTTGGAATCACAAATACATCGATCATATCGAGATATCTGTGTGTGAATCTATCGGGGTCGGGACTCGTGCAGGCTATTTTGACACGGTTGGTATCATGCGCGATATCGTGCAGAACCACGCCTTGCAACTCCTCTGTCTGGTTGGTCTGGAACCTCCTGTTGCATTCGAAGCCGATGCCGTGCGCGATGAAAAAGTAAAAGTGCTGCGATCCATTCGGCGAATCGAACAATCGGATGTGCGAAGTAAAGTCGTTCGCGCTCGCTATCAGAGCGGATCGGTTGGTGGTGAGTCGGTAGAAGGGTATATGGCAGAGCCTGGTGTTGATCCAGACTCGACGACTGAAACCTATGTGGCAATGGAGTTATCGATTGATAACTGGCGTTGGGCTGGCGTGCCGATTTTTGTTCGTGCTGGAAAGCGACTTGCGAAACGAGTAACAGAGATTTCGATCCACTTTCGCAATGTGCCGCATAAATTATTTGAAGGCGAAGACGTTGGCTCAGTGAAGCCAAACATTCTTTCTTTCCAGATTCAGCCGGATGAAGGGATTTCCTTTAAGATTTGTAACAAGCCCCCTGGACCGAAGGTGCGCGTTCAGTCGGTGAATATGGATTTCAGTTACGGCACTTCCTTTGGTGTGGAACCACCGGAAGCCTATGAGCGATTGTTGCTCGACGGGATGCGCGGAGATGCAACTTTATTTACTCGGAACGACGAAATTGAAGAGGCTTGGGATCTCTTGAAGCCGATCTTCGCTGCCTGGAGTAGTGATGCAAACTCGGCCCCGCCGGTCTACGGCTATGAAGCTGGGTCCTGGGGTCCGAAGGTTGCCGACGAGTTGTTGGTGAACAATGTTGGCCGACCGTGGCGTCGTTTGTAGTCAACAGGGATTGAAGTAGCCGAGCGAGGAATACTGAATATGACAGTTTCTGGACGAGTCGAAGTCCCAGCGGGCTCATTATCGAAAGAGATAGACCGCATTCGCCGTGAGGCATCAGAGCTTGATGCTGAGAAGGAGGCGTTGCTGTCGGGCAAAGCCGCACCGCGCGTTCATGCCACTTTGAGCAACCTGATTATCCTCGTATCTGAACAGGCTCCCTCAGTAAGTGAGGAGGTTATCGAAGATCTCCTGACCAATCTTTGTGTCTCACATCCATCGCGGTTCTTTCTCGTGAAATACGATGAAAAAGCTGAGATGGCGACAGCAGTGTCTTCGCGTTGTGTCTTGGCAAATAGCGGCAAGCATATCTGCTCAGAGGAGATTTTTGTGACCGTAGGCGCGGAGAAATATTCTCCCGTGCCGAATCTTTTGTTGTCGTTGCTCGTACCAGACATTCAGACCGTTGTGCTCTTGCTTTGCGATCCAACTGCTGAAGGCTCTACTGCGACCAATCCAGATGGCTTTTCTGGGCTTTTCGATGGGCTCGCTTCTATGAGTGATGTCATCGTTTACGATTCATCGCTCTTTACTCAGTTTGCCGAGGGCTATCGTCGGGTTGAACAAGTTCGAGATCTGGAACCGAAACCTGGATTCCAAGGAACAATCGTTCGGGATGCCAACTGGGCTCGACTGCGACGTTGGCAGGAGTTGATTGTGAGCCAGTTTTCAGCTCAGTGTTTTGTAGAAGATGCGCGCAATGTTCAGACAATGCGCTTTCATCAGAGCGGTGACACCACCCGCGTTGCTGCTGAAGCGATCTTGCTTGCTGGTTGGTGTGCGGGAAATCGCGGCTGGAACTGCGACTCGATAGAGAGTCGAGATGATACGAAGATCGTCTTGAGTTGTCGAAATGCATCTGACAATCCGACGAGCATCGAATTCGTTTTGGACAAGAGTGAAGGAGTCGCAGCACTTCAACAAGTCGAGATTGAAGTATGCACTGATGGTGGGCAGATGGTAGTCAGTGTGAAGCGAGAAGCGGATCAAACCGCAGAGCTTTCAACGCATCTGAGTGCTACGGCTTCCGGTCAGCCTGATTCTTGTGATTTTTCCGTGAGAAAAGTGCCTTTTGCCCGAAAACCGCTGGATGAGATTGTCAGCCATAGAATCGGTGCCCAGGCCACAAACCAGCATCAGCAGCGTGGTGAGTGCGAAGCTGTCAAAATTGCCGAGTTGTTAGCGTAGATTTCCCTTCCAAAGTCACATTTCGTCAGCAGTTCGGTGTCATAGTCATTTTTGCCGCGCCGAAGCCTCTTGCGGCTCACATAACCTGAATGAAAGTTGGGAAGAGTTCTCTCTACTTTCCGTAAAGTTATTAACACACACATAAATGAAACAAGACAACCTTAGAACCCCCTCATAGGGAATGGGGTCGCTCTGACCCCATCTCCCTCCCGTTTCTGCTGGAGAGAAAGTCGTTGAATGGTCTCGAGAAAGTGTCGATTATGGTGGTATCTATCGATCAGAGAGAAAAGGCGAGTGAAACAGCAATTTTACCTGATAGCGGCAATGCTGGGAATTTCCTTCCTTTCTATGCTGTGCCCTTCTCCGTTGATTGCCGAGTCTCCTATGGCACCGAGTGAGATGCAGCCAAAGATTTGCGTCGGTGAGTATGGCGGTAAATGGGGCCGCAATAGTCGAGAGACTATTGTCGATGGAGTGGCTATTTGTCCCCCGGGACATGCGATCTACGGAACAAGCACAGTGGTAGGGAGTCCAGCGGAAAGTAAATATATACACGTACGTGCCTTATGCTGCCCACTTCCGTCGACTGATATTTTGTTGCAGGAGCATCTATTTGTCGAAGTAGAATGCCCTGATGGCTTTGTTGTCACTGGTGTTTCCCCGAGACAAGAGTGCGATACTTGTGTAGGCAGATTGCGCTGCACGAAGATAGATCAAAGCCGCTACGAACTTGGCCCGGAGACAAACGGCTCTTTGTTCAGCGTCGCGCCACTTGATTATCCCTGGAAAGAGGAGACCGTACGACGGTTCGATGAGATTCCAGCTGGCATTCGCTACGGTTTGCCTCGACTCTCTCAGCACGCTTGGGAGCACAGTGGGTGTGTCGGTGAGCCCTATGGAAGTTTATTGGTTGGTAAACGGAATAAGCGTTGTAAGGGGATTAAGTTTCGCCAGTTGTTTTTCGCCGAAAACGCAGGGACAAGAAAGGGCATGCCGGTCCCAATGTTTCCGGTGTGTGAAAAGCTATCGAGCAAGTATAGTAAAGATCCGCAGTGTATTAATCGGGAGTAGAGAGGATGAGTGGCAGTCGAATTCTTATTGTAGAAGATGATCGAGAGCTGATGGGCTTGCTTCAGCGACAGCTCGAGAAGATGGGATATCACGTTGATGCCGTCGATGATGGCGCCCTTGGTCTCGAGCACGGACTTCGTGGCGAATACGCCTTGGTTATACTCGATTGCGATTTGCCCGGACTTGATGGATTGAGTGTGTGTCGGAAGCTCCGTAGTGAGATACCAGCTCAGCCGATCCTAATGTTGACGGGTAAGTCGAAGGAAATTGAGGTAGTCGAAGGTTTGCAGACTGGAGCCGATGATTACGTAACAAAACCGTTTGGACTCGCGGAGCTGACGGCGAGAATTGAAGCAGTCCTACGCCGCTCACGAGTGAGTAAACCAGCAGCCGAGCCGAACGAGATACTTGTGCGTGGACCTTTGGAGCTCGATGGCGGAGCGCGACGAGTGTTCTTAAGCGGCGAGGAGATTGATCTTACCAAACTGGAGTTTGACTTACTGTACCTATTGGCGGCGAATCCAGGCAAGAGCTTCACTCGTGCTCAACTCCTAGATCGCGTATGGGATACCGAAGTGGAAGGCTATGATAGCGCGGTAAATTCGCTAGTCCTCCGATTGCGAAAGAAGCTTGAGACCAGCGTCACTAACCCTCGGTTCATTAAGGCGGTGCGCGGTGTTGGATACCGCTTCTCAGCGCTTGATGAACTCGACGATATCGAAGGTTCATAGATGATCAAACGACCTTGGTCGATACACAATCGTATCGCTCATGCGTTCTTGATTGTTACCCTGTTCGTTGCGGCGGTGCATACTGGCGCATTCATCTACCATTGGGGCCGCTTCGACCATCTGGGGCGGCAAATCGCTGGATGGGAAGTGCCTACCCACCTTGCTGAGCAACTCGCGCCACTTTTCGAAAGCGAGCTTCAACCTGACAAATTGCGAGAGGCTTTTGCTGATTTCGTGCTTATTCATCCAGGTGTAGAGCCGTATCTGATTGATACCACGGGAAAGGTTCTAGTCTCGCGTTATACAGAGAACCAAATAATCGATGTTGCTATTCAGCCGATCCATGAGTTTTTACAACAGCAGGGATTTCCAAGTGAGCCGATCTACGGTACGCAACCGTTCGGCCTTCATCATGAACCCACCCCCTTTTCGGTCGCCCCAGTCACCGTAGCCGGGCAACCGGCATACCTCTATTTGGTGCTTTTGACCGATGAGGGGAAGGTAATCAACAATTCGATTGGTGACAATGCGGTTCTCAGACTTTCGATAGTGTTTTACGTGAGTGCGGTATTGGGAGGCTGTGCGATTGGTCTTGGCTTGCTTTACATGCTCTCGAAGCGCTTCAAGCACTTAACCAGTATCGTGCAGGAGTTTAAACAAGGCGACTATAGCCGCCGGGCCGATATTCCTTCTCGAGATGAACTCGGCATGTATGCGGCGACGTTCAACGAAATGGCCGATCAAATTGTTCAACAAGTAGATCAACTTGAATCTACGGATCGCCTTCGAAGGGAGCTTATCGCTGGGGTCTCTCATGATATTCGCGCGCCACTTACTAGGATTCGCACCAACGTTGAAGCGGCCCGCGAGGAACTGCGAGCTGGAGAGACCAGTGAAGCACTCAACAAGCTCGAACGTTCATTGGCTGCTTGTGACGGATTGAATGAGCTTCTCGGCGACCTTTTTGAACTATCAAAACTCAATGCGGATGGCTTTGTTGCAAACATTGAAGAGTTTGCAGCGGACGAGCTCATTGATAGTATTGTGCTGCGATTGCAGCCCAGCGCCCATCAGCTAGGTATTTCCTTGAAGCTTGAGGCGGCTGAGGGCCTTCCTCTCGTACTTGGAGATCAGCGACTTGTCGCACGGGCGATATCCAACATCACCGAGAATGCGATTACCTATACCGAGGCGGGAGGCTCCATTGTGATTTCAGCTGTTCATCAAGAACAAGCAGCCGCTGTCGATATTGCAATCGTCGATACTGGAGTTGGAATTCCCAAAGAAGAGCTGCCTCATATCTTTGATCGATTTTTTCGAGCTAGCACTAGCTCTCGAGAGGGCTCTGGGCTCGGCTTAGCGATTGCACAGCGAAGCGTGACGGTTCAAGGCTCGAAATTACAGGTAGAAAGCGAAGTGGGTATTGGCACTACCTTTCGATTCTCACTACCCGTCGCTCTGTAGAAATAAGCAAAATGGCTCCAAGTTCATAACATCCTATCTGCATCAAGCCATTTCTATCCGACTCTTCCAATAACTCAGTTAAGACATCGGCCGATGAGTCGAGAGTCATAAGAAAAACGTTTGAGGCGTGGTACCGATACTATGTGCCCTCGTCTATAGAATGGAAGTAAGTGCTATGTTTGAGCGAGTGTGTGTGCGGTGCGTGATTACGCCGTTACTTTTGATTGTATCATTATTACTGATAGCCCCAGGAAATGCTTCGGCGACATCGACACAGCCAAGCCATCAGTTGGATGGAGTTGTGGTAGTCAGATTCAATGAAGTTGGTGGAGATGGAGGATTCCGTCTCATTTCCAACTTTGAGAATGCCGCAGCTAGTTTCGATCGACGAAATGACTCTTTCTCTTTTGATTTGTCGCGATTGAGTGGCGCAATCTACGACTTAGATTCGGGAGATAGAGTTGGTGGGGCACGATTGGGAATTGACGTCACTATGAATGGACTGTCGTTTGGTACCGACGCTGCAACCGGAACACGGGTTGGCTTGATTGGCCGTGCCGGAGCCACCACTTCTGGTCTCCTTGAACTAGATAACCTCCGATTCGGTGGTCAGCAAGTTGCGAACTCATCGCGAAGAGTTCGAGTCGAGGAGAAATTTGCCAATATTACATCAAGGTCTTCTCAGTCGGCACAAAACCGCTACGAGCCCTTGGTCGACTCTGGCATCTTCTCTGCCGTGTCGGGTCCGGATTTTCGATTTAACACCCTTGGGATCACTACGAACTTCCACACCTGGCTTATGGGCAACCGAACCATTAGCATCCGGGGTGTGACCTATTCGCTCAGCGGAGATGTGCACGCGAGATTAACTCGCAACAACGCAGAAGTTCCTGAGCCAGCGACGCTTGCTCTCCTCGGTGTTGCTTTAGGGGGACTTGGACTACGCAAGAAGCAAAAAGACGCCTGATACGGGGTCAGCTGGGGCTTTAGCCCCAGTTCTTTTTCTTATTATTGGAGAACGGGTTGAAGCTTGAAGGCGTGCTTGAAGCAAAACTATTAGACGGCGCCGGACTTGGAGAAAAGGGATTGAAGCTTGATGGAGTGCTCGGCGCCTTCGCGAAGTGGGATTTCGTCGGACTCATTCCCCAAGAACCGGAGAAGACACTATTGTTCTCATTCACTTGTCGAGCTGAAGTAATTCCATGATGTAGATCGAGGTCGCGTCCGGCGTTCGAGAAATGCCAGGCACTTCCATCACCACCTCCGCTTCCCCAAGAATTGGAGGAGTACATGTTCTCCATGTCTCGAATATTGTGGTCATTTCCAAATCCATGAGAATCACCAAAGCCGTAGCCCCGCTGAGAGCCCCAATGGCCTCTCGCGTCTTTGGCATTCACTGACCAGGGAGAGTTGTTGTTCGAGCTGTAGAAGTTGTTGTTCTGGTTCGAATTCCCGTAGAAGTTATTGGAGTTTTGATTGCTATAGAAATTGCCAGAGCTATTTGAGTTTGAGTTGCTGTAGAAATTGTTGGAAGTATTGTTGTTCGAACTTCCGTAGAAATTATTAGAGGAATTAGAAGGTGTGCTGTAGAAGTTTCCCTGCTTTCCAGGTTCAGCGCTCCAACCCCAGCTGCTGCTATTGCTGCTGGCGGAATTAGGGTTTGTCGATCCCCAAGAATCGACGGGGTCAAAAATTGATTTCTTTTTTTTACTATCGTCTCCGAAACCCCAAGACATATGGAACCTCCCTCTAACTAACCAACAACTCTTACAATGCGGGATTTGAGAATAGATCTATCCCGTCAGTCTCACACAAGTGAGTTATGACAATTTCTACCCAATATGTTGCGATAAATACTGAAAACTACAAGAGAAAGAGACACTTAGCACTGCCAGAGGATGGCAATGCCAAGTGATTTCCAATGGAGCACCTATTGCAGATCAGTTGGTGCTGCGAGCTGAAGTAAGCCATTTCCATCCCGCTTTACCCGCACAACCTCTGTGATCAATGTCTTGCCGCTCGGTGGGTTCACCGAAAGCACCCCATAGCTGTCGGCGACTGTGCCAAAGGTGCCGAAATCGTGCAGATTCAATTCAACTGATTGACCTGGAGCAAGCGCTTGGGAAAAGTTTCCCCCACCGCTAAATATCGAAGAAATACTGTAGTTGACCGTGATCGAATCGCCCGTGGTATTCGTCATTCGGAAGTAATTCTCTAAGTCGAGAAATAGGTTATAAGAGCCGCTAACCGCATTTGCTGATGCCAGCCGAGCTTGTGAACCATACATCGTGCTGATGCTGCCGTTGTTCGGGTCGCGAAAGTAGAACATGCTCTGGCCAACTGCCTTACCGGCCGCACCGGAGTCGACCACCGCGTGTCCAATTACTCCGCTTCCGAGTATGCTGCTTACGTTGATATGCTGTTGTGCCTTAGCTGCGAGGTTGAAGGTTTCTTGGCTTCGGAGTGTGCCTCCCTCATCAAACACCGAGACTGTAATATTCGAATCGCTGTTTAAAACGTTTACTACTTCAAGCCAATCCTGTACCTCGAATCGACTACCGATTGGAACGGCAATTTCATTGTTGCTACCGCTGTGCGCAACTAATGGAAAAGCAAAGTCGAAGTCTACTCCGTTTGTTTTATAGCCGTATCGAATGACCTGCGCGAGGTATTCGGTCGAGCCATCCTGGGGAACGACTTCGAGCAGTCCGACGTTTGATGGACCAGGATTGATGTGCCCGCCGTCTAAATCGACCCGCTTCTTAGGCCCAAGCGAAAGGCTTTGCTCATCGAGCAATGCACCGCTCATAGCGTATTTTCGCACGGTGAAGGTTTTGGTAGCACCACTGAGGTTTACTACGGAGAACCAGTTGGCTACCAGATTACCAAGATCTGCCGGATTGAGGCTTGGTTGATAGGTGTTGAATCCAACATAGGATGTTCCCGTAGTTGGGTCCGTGAGCGGTAAGCCAAATGCGAACTGAAAGTCGGTGAATGTCGAACCTACCAGCTTGTAGTAGAAGATTCGTCCTTGAATATTGTTAGATACTCGAACTACCCCATAGGAATTTGGGGTAAATCCGACCAACTGATTGAGAATGACATCACGCTGCTTTCCGGCTTCGACATCTACAACAGTAGAGGATCTGAGTGTGCCGTCTATGTCGTAAATGTTTACCTGAGCCGAAACAGTACTACTGCCGGGGTTGTAGAGTTCAACAATATTGAACATACTGAGGAATCCATTCCAAAGTCCAAACGGCCCATCAGTTTCACTGGCAAAAGTGATAAAGCTATTGACCCAGCTTGTGTATTTGGAAACGCGAGTCCAGACGCCGTAGATACCAGGTCGTGCACAGCCTATACCAAAGCTGGTAGCACCAATTAGTTGAGGAGAGCCGCTTCCACCAATAATCAGTGGTCCACCACTATCCCCTTGGCAGGCGTCTTTTCCTCCAGCGTCATAGCCAGCGCAAACCATGTTTTCGGTAATGCTGCCACTGTAGGGAATGTTGCACGCTGCGTTGGTTTGAGTTTCGAGATCAACTTCGAGCAGATCTGCTGAAGAGCTTCCGCCTTCACTAGTTGCTCCCCAGCCGATTGCTGTCGAGATAAGACCGTCTGTGTTTACTGAATCAGAAACGAGCGCAATAGGCACGCCAAGGGTTGATGGACTCTTCAGTTCAATCAATGCGATATCGCTATCGCTCGTCGAGGTGTTGTAGTCGGGGTGGACGATCCACCGCTCTACATCGATTAGCTCACCGCTATCGTTCGCCAAGTCAGTAAATCCAAGACCGATCGAAACCTGCTCGGGGGTCATTGATTCCAAGCAATGTGCCGCGGTGAGAACCCACTTTGGATGAATCAGCGATCCACCACAGAACTGCGCTGAGTCTGGAGTAAATCCTTTCACCAATAGGGCAGCAATGAACTTATACTCCCCGGGGCTAGCCGGGTTACCTCCGACAATGGGTTCCGGAGTTGAGGGTGCGTCAGCTACTGCAATCTGCGCTACGAGAAAAACTGCTAAAACTAAACTCTTGGAAATCCAAGAAAACCCTGGAACACATTTACACATCAGCTAACCCTAGTAAAACAAAGAACAATTTAAATAAGGCTGGAGTAATAGAAAAGTTCGCCCATGAAATAACTCGACTATTTCACGACTTTTCTTAAGGGTGTATCGGCCGGCAATCGCTGCTTGTGCGCAAAAGCACTCGGAGTTACTTGGTGAAGATGTGAGCCGGGGGGTAGCTGTCTACGAATTTGAAGCGTTGTGCTTTGCTGTTTGCTTGGGGTTTGCTACCGGCGATGGCCATGAAGTGTGGGCCAGGGCGGAGTTCTATCTCAGCAAAGCCGGCTCTCGACATATAGGTGAGGAGTTCGTCAGGAGTCGACGCTTTGCTCGCCGCCGCGGGGCGGGAGGCTGGATCGAGTTTTGCCAATTCGCTAAACAAGTGCCAACCATGATCGCCCATTAGGTTGATGTTATCGAAGTAGGTGATGCCGCCGGGGCGAAGGACTCGAAACGCTTCAGCAATGTAGTTGTAGCGATCCCATTCGTCTAAGTGCATGAGCACGGCAGAGCAATACAATTTATCTATTGAGGCGTCTTCAAATTGTTGTAGTCCGGGTTGGTTGAGTTCTAACAATTCAACATTCTCAATCCCACCTAGGAATTCATTGGCCCGAGACAGCATGTTTCCAGATATATCGCTGCCAATCCAACGATTGCACTTTGGTGCGATAAATTTTCCGATTCGACCGAGCCCGCAGCCGACTTCGAGGACCGTGTCGCCAGGCTGAATCTGCAATACTTCAATTAAGGTGGCAGCGGTGAGTTCTCCTGAATTGACGAAGTCCTCGGTATCTTCAGTGCCAGCAACCATTGCCATTGCCGTTCCGCGCTGTGAGGACGCATCATTCCAAACGTCTTTATAGCTGCCCCGCTGATGTCTCAATAGAGGGCTGCTGGCCCGGTATATTGCGAACGGGCCAACACTCACAGATTCGGAGCCGTGCACTACTTGCAGGTCAAAAACTGCCTTCTCCTCATCTGAGGCAAAATCACCCCACGGAATCTCCAATGCAAAACCGCAGTTCCTCTGCTCTTGGCTTAAACCATAGGCAGCAACTACATCTGGACGCTCAACTGATTGCTCGAGTGGGTAGATTTTCTCTTCACCACCGATACTGATTTTAACTCGGCCATCGATTGCCAGGTTTGCGCGGGATGCACACCAGCCGCGCACTTGAATCTCCTTGGCATACACTTGATTAGAAGTTGGAGACTCCAATTGGAGCAACAATTGAGGTACATTCGCCGGGAGAAATCGGCGAATCTCAAAAGGCCCAAGCGCCAAAACGCTGCCTTCACACTCTAGCTCGATATGGAGATGTGCCTGATTGATATCACCGCAGCTCGATTGCCAATCTAAGGTTTGGGAAAAACCGATATTTGCATCATGGTTTGGATGACCATGTGCCTGCGCAATATCAACTCGCTTAGAGTTAAAATCGAGGTCGGCAACTTTACGACCATTAACAAGAACGGAGCCAGTTACTTCGGCCTGAGGCACATCAGGGCAAAAGGCCCAACCGGTGACTGCGAAACTATCCTGGACCAAGGTAGCAGAACTTGGGCTCTCGACCCCGCAGCGCAAGGAGGCTCGCGGTTGCGCTTTGCTGGCAGAAGGCAAAAGTACTGGTTTTATTGACGAATACAGATTTCGCAAGGCGTTTGATGCCATGTTCTTGATGCTCCTGATGATGTTTCCGGAATACTTTCACGCCCCCTGAGCAGTGTCAACAATCTGCGATGCCGGGGAATCTAGATTTCTCGATAGCTCCTGTTGATCACCGCCAAGAAACTAATCACAAGCGGTAAGGGAGCCAAGTGGTCTTGCGCACCCCAGGCTATCAAGTGACAGATCGAGGCGAATACCAGCGCACTGCCAAGTCTGCGCAGTTCCTTACTGATGACGAATCCCAATAGCCCAGAGACGAGAAATGTAGAGCTCAGTGCGATCAATATGAGCAATCGGAGGGTGTTGTCGGGGTTAATTGATTCGGGAAGCGGTATGAGCCAGACGCTGAGCCACAGTAGACTAAGACCTAGTGCAAACAGCGAGTAGATCCTTAGAATGTTTAGTTTTTTCAACTCGCTACGAACCTCGGATACACAAGTCAAGCCACTCAGGTAATGAGTCGACTATATACTTGCAGTTCTTCAACATTTTTTGACCCGAGGCCATGGGCTTACAAACAATCGACCTGAAAGAAGGCCAATCCATTGAAAGCCGATATGAGGTGGTGAAGCCGCTCGGCCAAGGCTTTATGGGGACAGTCTATCATGTAATCGACCGACAGCTCGATAACCAATCTCTGGCTCTGAAAGTACTGCATCCGTATCTCTTTCGATCAAAAGCCGAGCAGAGAGCCTTTCAGAAAGAAGTGATCATTGCACGACAACTGTCCCATACCAATATCACTCGGGTATACGATTTTGGAACGCTGAGCAGTGGTCGCCAATATTTGACGATGGAGTTTGTCTCTGGCTGTAGCTTAACCGAACTCTTGGACGGCCACTCAGAAGGGGTATTACCCGTTCAGGAAGTGATGTTTATTTTATTGCAGATCGCCAAGGCATGCGCCTATGCACATACTCATGGAGTTATTCACCGAAACTTAAAGCCAGAAAATGTCCTGCTAACTCGTAGCGGCAACGTAAAGCTGACAGATTTTAGTATGGCGAGGAGCACGGAGGATTCTCTCGGGTTAACCCGCACGGGGGAATGCGTTGGCTCCCCTCACTATATGTCACCGGAACAGTTGTATGGCGAAACAGTTGATGAAAGGACTGACCAATACAGTCTTGGGATTCTCGCCTACAAGCTACTCACCGGCGAGACACCGTTTGATGGTGTTGGTTTACACGATATTGCAGCTCAGCATTTGAGCGAAGCCTTGCCTGTTGAAAAGTTGAAGGAGTGCGATGTTCCAGAATGGCTCAGCGCCCTGCTGCAAAAGAGCACAGCGGTTAGTCCAAACCAGCGTTTCCTCAATATGCGAGTGCTTGCTGCCGAACTTGATAAGAAATTCACGCAGAACGAGCATGATGTTGATGCCTTTCGGAAAACAATTGTTCGTACTGAGCGCAAATTGCGTGGAGGGATTTTTCAGAGTCGGGAAGTCGGTCGATTTAATTCTGTGCTCTCGTATCCATTAGCGTTTTGCCTCGTTGGGTATTTGCTTCTGAATGACGATAATGCCCGGACCCGAATGCTGGCCGACCTCATGCGAATCGAGCGTCATCAATCGATTGACACCTCGTTGGCACGTAGAGCGCTTGGCTTCCACCAATTCAACGTGGATGGCCCGGCATTATTGGAAGCAGCGATGCAAAACGATGACATAGTGCTTAAAGCATTTCTCGATTCGGGTATGGATCTAAACTACCAAGATAAAGATGGCCTAACGCTTTCACACTATCTGAGTAGAGGAAGTCAAGATCGATCCTTTGACGTTGTCTTCCACAACGAACGACTCATCAATTTGGCGATTAGGGATAACGAAGGAAATACACCGGCGATGACGGCCGTAAAAGCCTCCCGTCATCGAGTCATACAGTTTCTATCTCGGCACTCGAAACTACTGACCATCCCAGATGCAAGAGGGGTTACTCCGATATTCCAAGCAGTTGCTGATCAAAATCCCGCTATGGTGGCTGCGATTCTGAATTCCCTAACTACGTCGGGACTGTTCCAACAAGCCGAATTCGATCAAAGAGGGCGAACAATACTGCATCTCGCAAGTGAACTAGAGGATCTTGCAATTCTCTCTGTCCTAAGCAAGTTTCATTTGGATTTCAACGTTCGAGATAGAAATGGTCGAAACGCACTGATGTATATTGTACAACACCCGGCGAGCAAAGAGTCATTCGCAACCTTCGACTACCTCATTGAGCAAGGAGCGGATTTGGCAGCGCGCGATAACGATGGACGAGCGGTCGTGGACTACATCGATTCAGACGCGACCGCATGGCGCGAAAAAATTGCACGAGTGCTCGGAGAGCCGACAATAGCTGAGGGCGGGTCGTAGTGCTTGAAAGCTTCGGTGAAACAATTGATTCCGGTCATCTGATTGATGACCGATACCGCTACATCCGTCGGTTGGGGTCAGGGTCAACCGGTGAGGTAGTGCTCGCTGAAGACACTCAACTCAACAATCAGTACGTCGCATTAAAGATTCTCTATCCGCATCTGCTACTCGATAAGGAGCATTTTTCTCGATACCGCAGTGAAACGCTGATTACGATGAAACTTGCCCATACCAACGTTTTGCAAACGTATGGCATGGGCACCCACGATGATGGTCTCGGCTATCTAGTGTTAGAGTATGTAGATGGGCTCACACTTGAGTCACTGTTGTCCGAGCACGGAGGCGCCCCAATTGAGTTCTGTGAAGTGGCCCGAATTGCCTACGAGATTTGCCTCGGTCTACGTGAAGCCCATCGAGCCGGCATTGTTCATCGAGATATCAAGCCAGGTAACATTCTACTAACTGAAACGGGAGTAGTGAAGGTAGCTGATTTTGGATTAGCACAAGTCGTTCGAGCAGATCGCGGTGCTGGAAACAGAATGACCGTATTGGGAACTCCGTATTACATGTCGCCTGAGCAGGTTCGCTGCGAGTTTACCGATGTACGGACCGACATCTACTCACTTGGAATTCTCCTATTCGAATTGGCAACCGCCAGTCGCCCTTTTCGGGCAAATACCTTTGTTGCCCTTGCGGAGAAGCATCTGCACGAGCCGCTACCTTCAGCCAGTCGGGTTAATCCTCAGGTGCCACTCTGGTTCGATTCATTCTTGGCGACTGCTTGCGCGAAAGACGCGCGTGAGCGTTTCTCCACAATGGATGAAGTAATTCGAGAACTCGTGCTGCGCCTCGAAGGTACCGATGTAATCGATACGGACCAACTGACCCCGGAATCGAATCTCAGTGTGCGCGCTTCGCAAGAGATGGCTGTTCAGAAAAACTACTTCTTGCAACGAAAAGGGACTTTTCTCCAACAGCTCTTCATGTTGGGGTTTGTCGTGCTTTTGGTGGTGCTCGGTCCGAATCTGCACGAATCCTGGGAGCGTCGATATGCTGCGAAGATTCTGAGTGCTGAGGTACAGTTCGGATGGGATCTCTCGGTATTGCGTTGGTTGTTTGGAATTCGAGTTAGCCCCGACGATGCCCACCTGTTGGCAGAAGCCAGGACTAAGGAAATTATCTGGCCTCTCCTGGAGGCTGGTATCTCCCCGAATATCTATAGTGAAGTGAAGGGGGAATATCCGCTACACCATTGGGCAAAAACGGCTCATAAAATGAATCTCCAGAAATTCTTAAAGCATGGGGCCGATGTGACTTTGAAGGATTCAGAGGGGCGAACCCCACTCTATCTTGGGGTGTTGTATAATTCGGTTGTAAGTGTGGCTGAGATACTCGCCGCGGGTGCCGACCCAAATACTATGGCGCGAGATGGGGTCGGGGCATTACATATCGCCGCTCAGCTCAAATCTCCGGACGTGCTTTCGTTGTTATTGCAGTACGGTGCTGATCCGAACATTCTCGACGGTCAAGGAAATGCGCCTGTGCACTACGCAGCAAGAAACGGAAATGAAGTGAATCTACGTCTGCTCGAAAGAAACGGGGCCGACTTCTCACTTCGTGATAGCAAAGGCCGCACGGTCGGCGAACTACGTGAAATCCGCCGACGTATCGTCGCAATTAGTGAATCCAGGGCAATTCTTCCGAAAGGTCCTCGATCATAGTACGTGGACTGACTCCCGGTGGAGTTAAGACAACCCCTCCGTTGATGTCAGCGGCCAAATCAGCCATGAGCTTCGATCCCTCCGAATCATCATCGGCGAGAGCAATCTCACGAATTTCGGCACCGCCAAGTACTTCTAAATCAGCGATCATGTCTGCTGATTCACTTGTTACGATCAATAACTTGTGACCATTGACTTCAATGGCCGCGGGCTCGTCGTCTAGGAATGGAACAAAGAATCTAGTCATGTATCTAAATCCCCCAAAAAATGTGTATTCAAACCTTAATCAAATACCACGACTGTATAACTGCTCTTACCTATATGCCTTTGGAAGAGTTGGACAAGAGTGAGGTCCAAAACCTCACTAAGATCCGCTTTCACCAGGTATACATATGTTATCCGCCAAACAGCAGATATGGGAGACAATATTCTCACCCACTATAGAAAGGCTAATCATCGATATTGGTTTTGACAAGGGGGGAAAGCTTAACTCTTTGTATCTACTCGCTTTTCTCTTTCTTTTGTTTCTCTGGTTCTCGATCTGAACTGAGCCAACGAAGTGCCATTTCCAGTGCTTCTTCAACGATCGAATCTAGTGATGAAACCAGAGAGGAGGCAATTTGCTCGAGTTGTACTTCGTTGTTAATGCGTTGTTCGCGCTCGACAAGAGCGGTGCGCGCGAGTTGTTTTAGATCAATTTCGCTGACATCAATCAGCAGCTCGCCGTGTTCGCCGCGGATGAAACTGAGTTCGCCACGACCCAAGAGATCGAAGAGTTCTGTCTCACTAAATTTAGTAGTGCGAAGAAACTCGGCGATGCTGAGACAATGTATACTCATATACGTACTAGCCGTTCAGTCGAGCTGCGCGAAACAGCTCAACAACCTTTTCAGAGTCATTCAATAATTTCGCAGCTTCTTTGGCATCCCCACCGGTGTGTTCCAAAGCGAGTGCTCGAGCGTGTTCTGAGAATCCGGCCAAACAATCGGCCAAACTGGGATACCCACTTTCGTTAGCTGTTCGTGCTGTTTGTCGTGCTGCGGAAACAAAGATATTATCTGATAGAAAATCCTCTTGGCCGAGCAAACCACGCAAGACCCGTTGCGCGCTACGCTCACTGACAAAAGTTTCTCCCGCAATATTTGCATACTCAATCACTCGAGCCATCGTATTCTCGAGTTGTCGCAGATTCCCCGGCCAATCGGCGCTGTAGAGGCGACGATAGGCTTCAGCGCTGAGACCTTCGAGACGTTTGCTACCGGAGCGTGCGGCGCTACGCTCACGCTGCACCTTGGCCATCGCAAAACATATTCCAGCACCGATATCGAGCCTGCGATCTCGAAGTGGATGGAGATGTAATTGCAGACGTTCGAGTCGATAGGCGAAATCATCACGAAGCTTTCCTTCAGCAACGAGTTCATCGAGTGGACGGTTGGTGGCAAACACAAAGCGAACATTGGCTTTGTGACTTTCTGCTCCACCCACACGGCGATACGTTTTGTTTTCAATAAACGTTATAAGTTTCCCTTGCAGCTCGGCATCAATGCTCTGCAACTCATCAATAAATAAGGTGCCTTTTTCGGCTTTGTGCACCAGTCCCCATTTATCAACTGCGCCTGTATAGGCACCAGCTACTGCACCAAAGAGTTCGGCTTGGACGAGTTCCATTGAGGAAAAATCTCTCGGAGTAATGCCAACAAAGGGGCCGCTTCTGCCAGAGAGCAAATGTATCGCAGCGGCAAGTCGAGTTTTACCTGTCCCGGTTGGTCCAACGATTATCGGATTCTCGTTGATGTAGCCAGCATAGCGCGGGAGCCAACGCATCCAGACGGCTCGACTGCTTGGGTCACACATGGTTGGTGCCCAATTGGCTTCCCACAGTGCGGGTAGGTTTCGTTGATGCGTCTCTAGTTCTGCAACAAGTCGCAGTAGGTCGCGAAACTGCTCTTCGATTGAAATCGAGCTAGGCACTCCGGCAGGCGGGCTGATGATAATGTTATCGATCAGACCTGATGGTGCGAGAGACTCCTCATCTGCGAACAAGAGAGAACCAGCCAGAGCAAATTTATGTGCCGAGGTGATCGCTACGGCCACATAGAGGTTTGAGTCTCGCTCTCTTAGTTCTTCAAGCAATGTACGCAGCCAGTTGACGTCACCAGCGCTACTACTCAGCCCTACTTCAACAACTAACACATTCGGACGATGAGATAGCACCAAGGACCGAGTCTCGGCGATATTGCCGCCACGAATCGTTGCGTGTATTCGCTGGTGAGCCGCTACCGTCATTCGTCGGTTAAAGTCATTGCTACCGCCAATGACGACAGAGAGATTCGGATTCTCTTCTCCCATGCTATCTACCAACCTCTTGATTCTTTGCAGTGTCAGGGTTGAGCACTTGTTTCAGACGCTGCACACTCGTGCCTAGCATTGCCGCAGCACGACGAGTATCACCGTCTGTTGCGCGCAACGCATTTCTCACTTGTAACTCGGCAACGCTATGATCCTGTCTTTGCTCGTGCCGTTCCCAGCGGGTTTTTACTTCGAGCGCGGCGGCAAGAAAAACTTGTTCCCGAGGTGTCAAGGCCGAGAATGCCTCAGTGCTGATATCACTCGGGCAAGTAGGTTTTGTCGTGCTTGTGCGCTCGATGGCCGCAGCCTCGATTACTGTTGCTTCGAGTTGACGGATATTCCCCGGCCAAATCTGTTGTGCCATCAGTTCGACGAGTGAAGTTGATGGACTGAGAGCTGGTTTTTTGCGCGATTTTGGCAGACTGGCCAAGAACTGCTGAAGTAGCGGATAGATATCTTCAACTCGCTCTAGCAAACTTGGGATTTCAATCAAAGTACAGTCGGCAAGTCGCTTCCAGGCCTTTGCGTGTTCTATAGAGTTTGTTCCAATGATCAACATTGGCGCTGCTTCTTCTTCAACATTTTGCCAGAGTCGATCACGCTCCTTTTCGACTTCAGTAATGAACTCACCTGGACCCGATTCGATGTGGTCCAGGAGCACCGTTGCCGCATGTGAAAGCAGGTACTGACTCCCTTCGCCACCGAGAATCTCCGTTGCTGATCCAGAGAATAAGTCGAAATCAATCTCATGCAGCGCCCCAGCAAAGCTTCGCTTGCTATGGATAAGGCGTGCGAGTGCGTTTCTGCCTACCCCAGTTGGACCCTGCAAAACGAGAATTGCCGCTGATTGTTCGGCCACAGCCAATGCTTGTTGCAGACAAGTTTTAGCGAGGGGTGCTTCGAATATGAGCGAGTATGCTTTGACCCCCTTGCTAGGTGATTCTTCGGAATCACGAGTGCTGCGAGAGTCCAACAGAAGACATTCAGAGATCGCTTCTACTACTTTCTCTACGGCACGCGGACTATCGATGTCGATGTAGTCAAATGCCCCGAGCTTCATAACCGAGACTGCAACTTGCGCGCTCGGCTCATCAGTCCAGACAATTACCTCAGCACTCAATTCCTCAGCTGCGCAGGCATCGATAAGATCAATCGCCGTGCCGTACTCACCCAAGATATAGTCGAGTATAAGTATTCGTGGATTGCGCTCCGCCACCAACAGCGGAAGGCTGCCGTCTGCGGTGTCGATTCTATGAACCGCGAACTTGTCTTCCAATGTAGCCTGTAGCGCATCCGCGCGCTCACGCTTTCGCGACTCATGTTCGTTTAGGACAATTAGTACGTCGTCACGCATTGGAACCTCGAAGGCACCGCAAAATGGGTAACATATTACCGACTAAAAATTACGGTAACTTGTTTTCCTGCTATACCTCTAGTGCGATGACAGTTCGGTACCGGTTGATTCGGGTACCTGATCGAAAAACCGAGCAAAATGATCGGCATCAGAGAGCAGATTCCCTTAAACAAGCCAGATTCAGATCGCAGCAGATCTTCGAGGCCTTGTACTCATATTTCCCGAGTCTTTTCAGTGGCTAAGAGAGTCTGAATGGTGGGGGAGTAAGACAATGAAAGACATACTGATTGTCGAAGATGGATTACATGAACGCGAGCGACTTTCGCGTTTGTTCAGTGGTGCACAGTTCTCAGTCGAATGCGCCGAGAATGCCGAAGAAGCAGAGCATCTACTCGGAGCAGAAAAGTTTCGCTTAGTGGTGCTCGACATTGGACTCGAGGACAAGTCCGGCTCGCATTTATTCCAGCAAATTAAATCCATTGAAGAACCACCGTTTGTAATCGTCTTGACCGGAAACCCCTCAGCGCATCTCAAGCAGCGCTTTCTCGATGAGGGCGCTGCTGCCTATATCGTCAAAGCCTCTCCTGCTGCGGCGAATGAAGCACTGCTCTCTACCGTACAGTCATTGCTTGGAACAATGGTGACCAATTCTGGAATGCACTCAGCTGCCGGAGTTGATCTAAAAGATTTTTTGCGTCGACATGTCATGGCAAGTTCACAAGATCTCTTTCTCGATGTCGATGATCAATTCTCTCCCTGCTCAAAATGCGGAAATCGATCCTACGTAGTTACTTTTAATCACAAGACTCAGCTTCCCCCACTTCTTGAAGGAAAGGTCATTTGCGTTGATTGTGGCGCTGATATGGACCCTGAACTTGGCTAATGGCTGAAAACTCGGCAAGGAAGAGTAGTAACTCCGAACTACGCTACGACGTCGCATTATCTGACGTCCTGACGGTGCTCTTTGTTTGGTTCGGTTTGGTGATCTTTACTTCTGTCGGTAACCTCGCCCAATTAGAGCTTCGAGAAATCAGCTACTTTGCTGCTATCGGGACAATCGTCTTGACGATAGCTGGTGCGCTCGCGCCAGTGTTGCGTTTGAGCCATTTCTGGTTGCGCGTTCTGGCGTTTAGTTGTGCGGTGTTTCTCGTCTTTCTCCCGAGCTTCCTTCTTTCGCTTGATAAGGGCGACCGTCCAGTCATTCTCGACCTCTATTTCGTCTTTCTCGTTGCCGTTCCGGTCCTACTTAATCTCTGGGATTGGCGTCGACAAGCCTTGCTCGGCGCTGCCGCAGTAGTTGCAGTTTCGAGTGCCTGGCTTCAAGCTGCAAGTTGGAGCGCACTCCATTCGATCTTACTTATCGTTTTAGCAGCCTGTCTCTCTACGCTTGTGATGTATTTTCGAGCACGGCAGGGACAATATGGCGTCTCCTTGCGGCATGAAAGCGAGCGGCTGCTTAGAGAAATTGCTGAATCGCGACTGCAAAAATATTGCTGGAATGTTCTCTTCCTCGAGGGAGCTCTCCTGCTCGTGCTTCTCTTTCTTGATATCTCGTTGTTTGGAACGGACAATACCCACCCGCTGCGCAGTAAGGCCTATGGATTAATCGTAGTGGTACTGTGTGGTTTTCTATTCTCAGCTTCATCGACTCAGCAACTTCCTCGCCGTGTGGCGCATTCGACTGTGCTTTTGGGAATCATCCTTTCTCTCTCTCGCCTAGGATATGGCGAGGCACAAAATGTCTACCTTGTCCTACCGCTGCTGTATCTGATTCTCGTTGCGACGTCGTTGCCGTGGTCGCTACTGCTGCAAACGTCGGTCGTTTGGACTCTCGTATTTGGAGACCTCTTCGTTCGGGTGACGGCGCGCATGCGGTTGCACGGAGCATCGATTGAAGCAGTAAGTGACGTTCTCCAGCTCTACCGAGCTGAAATAGGTCTGCTGGCGCTTGGTGCGGTCATTTCAGTTATCGCAGCACAGCTTCGACAACGACATCGACTCTCGGAGTTGTCACTAGTGACAGGAGCCCAAGATCAGGCGAAAGTGGTTGAGGGTGCAACAATTCGATTTGAGCATGACTCCCGGGCGGCACTCTCTCGAGACCGCATTCGTCGCCTACTACTTTGGCAATTCGCCCTGGGTATCGTCTCATCGGCAGTCTCGACTCGATTGATTCTACTGTTTGGACAAGAGTTCTGGTGGGTGGCACTCCTCAGTTGGATTGGCTTTACCGTTCTTTGGGGGATGCTGCAGCTCGGCGCAGAACGCAATGTTCCAGACCAGCATCTTTGGACGCTGGCGGTGATAACCCAACTTGGACTTGTGTTGTGGCCCTGCATCCTTCTGTTAATGGCTCCCCACGTCGGTCTCCTCTGGCTGTTCTGGCCAATTGCCGTGCTGATGGGAGTAGGGGCAATTCCCTGGTCTGCGCGCGAATACCTTCCGCTACTGCTCGCTTCGCTGGTAGTTGGTGGAGAAATGATTCACAAGTTATCGCTTAGTGCTTATGCCGTCTTTCCGCTAATTGCAATCGCACTGCTTGCCATGTGGAGTACGATAAACACCTCTCGTCGCTTGCGAGAGAAGGGGCTCCTGCTTTGTTTTGCAGATGTGCTCAGTTCGCTGCAAAACGAGGCAGAAGTCCTACGAGCCCTTGCCGATTTCCTTTCTAATCTCTTTAGCGCAGATGGTGCAGTGACCTTAGTTCCTGGAAAAAATGCCGAACTCGTAATCGCTCCATTTGCCCATGAGTTTGATAAAAGCGAAATGCCGCTTGGCCGAATCTATGCGCAGGCGCGCGAACTCCCTGAGAGTCATGAATCACTTACGGTGCGTGCGGCCAATTGGCTGCCAGGCGACCTTTGTCTGCGAGACCCGAACTTTGGAGTCATCTCTTTTAGCAATTGTCTGGCAGTACAGCTCACCGCAGAAACCAAAGGTGGCTTGGCGTTGGTTTCGCAATCACAGCGCTACGAGCTGTTTGTCTTGCTGAATTCGCCATTCTCTCGGGTGCTTCAATATCAAGAGCTTCGAACTGCAATGACTCTGATTGGTGTTGCGCGAATGAAACTGCAAACATTTGTGCAAGAAGTAGCACTGCGCGAGCTGGCGAAGAGTTTTAAAGAGAAGGGGCAAGAGCGCGAATACGAGCTAACTGCTTTGGTTCATGATATCAACAACACAGTGCAGGATCTGACGCTGCTGTGCGAAAGTATTGTTGAGGACTCCATTCAACAAAACGGCTATCGAGATCAGACCGGGCGAACGTATGTCGACAGCCAGCAACTCTTGCCAAGAGTAAAGCGTATTGAAGGTATTGCCCGATCAGTTGCAACGGTTGTCTCTGATGCGAAGCGCAAGCGAGAACTTGAACAGTTATCTGATCTACGACCTCGCGAACTTGTAGAAGTCAACTCAGTGGTAAAAGAAGTTCTTTCCTTCTCGAAGCTTCGCGGTGAGCGCAAACGGATTGCGGTTGAAGGTTCCAAATTGCCACTTGAGGAGGTCTGGGTGAAGGTTTCGGTTCGTGAACACTTGGAATCGATTCTTCGAAATCTGCTCAACAACGCGATTATCTATTCGCCCGCCGGATCTACGGTGAAGCTACGGGTATCTTATGATGACTTCCTGGTTTCTATCGACGTCATTGATGATGGTCCAGGACTGAGTAAGCAAGAGTGTGTCGATATTTTTGAGCGAGGTGTGCGCGGGCGGCAGGGGAGCGATGTGCGCGGCGGCTTAGGTGTGGGGCTTGCTGAATCAAGAAGAGTTGCAGAATCGGCCGGAGGTTGCTTGGTGGCCAATTCGGATGGATCGGGACGCGGTTCGGTCTTTACACTGAGCCTGCCTCGTCATCCCGCACCAATGCGAATTGCCCACGGTGAGCCTTGGGCTTTGTTGGTCGATGACGAGCCACCCCTAATTGATTTCTATTCAAAACTTGCCGCGGGACTTCGACTAAAACCGTTTATGGCCAATTCAGTTGAGGAGGCGATCGCGGTCCTCGAGCAGCGGGGACAGCCGAACTTGGTGATTTCTGATATCGCACTTGGCGGAAGTGATGGATTGGACCTGGTTCGTTACCTGCGGTCAACCTTCGGCTCGTCTGTGCCGATTCTGGTGATTAGTGGACTACCGGATAACGATATTGCCGAGCGTGCCCGTGCGGCGGGTGCAACTGATTTTGTACACAAGCCGGTTGGGCGTCGTGCTTTGTTTGCTCGAATACAAAGTTTACTACCGCAATAGGAGGTTTCTATGTCTGAACTGGGAAAAGAGACTCTTGATGATCGCACTACAGAACTCGTGCAAGATCTCATGCAAGAGGCCATTGATAAGCGACGACAAGCGATTGTCTATGCACTTGCCCGCAAGATGTATCAACGCTTTTCTGCGCAAGAGATTCAGAGTAGTGAGAGTCAAACTGATTGGGAGCCTATTGCATCACTTTCCCAACTTCGTGGTTTAGTCGGTGGACGCTTTCAAAATTTGAAAGATCGCTGGCTTGCGGCAGGTCTGCCGTTACGGGCCCACCGAGGAGATCGCGAAGAAGAGGCTGAAGTAAACCACGATGGCTGGCTTGAGCTAGCAACCTGGATCAACAAACAGGGCTATGAGACGCGGCTCTCAGATGAAAGCGAAGAAGGTCTGTTCCAAGTGCGACAGCGATAATCGGTTGCTCGTCGCGGTACTACTAATTCAATTCGCAACTGTGATTTCTCCACCGGCACGGCCGATGCCGTGACCGATGGTGCCCAAGATTTTTCATCCAAACCAATCGGCTTAGAACGTATCGGTTAGAACTGCTTCTTCAAGATCGATCGAACCGCCACGTGGCCGGGCCTCCTGCGTCGCTTTGCCGATCGCAACAAACATGGCGATGGCATGATCTTCTGGAAGCTTTATCAGCTTGCCGACTTCATCGAAGTCAAACCCGTCCATCGGACATGAATCGTAGCCCATCGACTTTGCAGCAAGCATCAGTGTTTGCGCCGCGATACCGCAGGATCTCATCGCTTCATCGCGCTGCACCTGCTCCTTTCCCCGGTAGTATTGATCAATTGCAGGCAGCATAAAGTCTTGTACTTCTTGTGGAGCGTTTCGCCAGTAGCGCGCCGGCTCTTTTTCCCAACTCTTGAGGTCCGCACATACTACGATAAACAACGAACTGTCTGTCACTTGAGCTTGATCCCAGGAGACGGCCCGGATTTTCTTTCGAAGCTCGGCATCCTTCACCACAACAAAGCGCCAGTTCTGGATATTAAAGGCAGTGGGGGCAAGCATCGCCAAAGAAAGCAGCTTTTTCTCATCCTCTTCACTTATCTGATGCGAGGCATCGTAGTGCTTTACGGCTCTTCGGGCTTCTATAGCTTCTAAGGTATTCAATGTGTTTCCCCCTGATTCTAGGTTTTCCGACTCACTATATCGCATACGATCCAAGTGTTTGGAACTTACAAAATATATAATCTGTTGAAACTTGACACACTTAGCTATAAGCCCTACTATTTCGCGGTTTCTCAGTTTCGTTTTGTTCTCTTCTCTATCCCGATTTGTACTCTTCAGGGAGTAGTTTCGGCAGCAGTTTCTGCTGCGGCGACTGCTCCCCGAATGATTGTCTGTTGGGAAGTCAGTGCTGTTTGTTTTAACTCCCGCCATCAAGCGGGGCACACTTGGCTCGAGTCCTTCTGGACTCACATACTCCCGTGTAACGCGGGTAACAGGAGAAGAAACGGAATGGATACGATGGATCTAGTCGAATTGATTCGACGGCACGGATGCGCGTGCGGGAAGAAAAACTGCACGGAGAGTCTCCCACAGGAGGCTCTGGAAACGGCCCGGACGAAAGCGGGGTTCTTGTTGCATTCAGCGTCTGATGAACTGATTGACGCGCTGGCATGCGACAGCCGAATCGGCGAGTGGAACGAACTGACGTTCTGCTACCGAGTTGGCGATGAACCGGCAGCGTTGATCTTCGAAGAACGACTCGATGATGAGTTCGTTCAACTGTTCGCGGTTGAAGGGTACGGATGCAAGGTTCTCCTGTGCGTCTCAGATGCCCCAGCTGTGTCGGTTGAAGTCGAACCGACCGCAGATGCTACTGATGATTTCGATGTCGAAGTCATTACCCGTCTGGTGGCTGCCTGCTTGGGTAACCCCCATTCGGCAGCAGCGTTGACACTTCTGAACTGAGGAACAGGAGGTTCTTTTTAATAGGATAGGGAATGCAGAATCCCGTGCATCTCATCGACCCTCCTGTCGATGAGATGCCAAATCTGCTATATCACTTTGAGCAGTCTTCTAATTCACTGACAGATACGGACCACCAGAATGCATGCATCTCGATGGTTGGCACTTGCCGCACTTCTCCTTTTTCTCGCAGTCTCCGCGGGAGCTTTTGGTGCGCATGCACTAAAGGACAAGCTCGACGCCTATCAAACTGCGATCTATGAAAAAGCGGTTTTCTATCACTTTGTCCATGCGCTTGGATTATTGCTAGTAGCGGTGCTGCCGAGTTTACAGCTGGCAAGCCAATCTGCCGCCAATCGCATCAGTATTCTGTTGGCAGTTGGAATACTTATCTTTTCCGGTTCTCTCTATGCCTTAGCACTTACGGGCATTCGCGTTCTCGGTGCTATTACCCCAATTGGCGGGCTGGCTTTTCTCGCCGCTTGGGCCTACTTGGCCGTTCATACGCTCAGTCGGTCATCTGCCTAGGGTTTGCTGACTTTTTCTCCGTCCAGGGGTAACATCAGTTGTTCTGAAGCGGTTTTTCCTCCGGTCATTTCTGACAGCGAATTGAGTAGATAGTTCTCTTACTCGCTTTTCCTTGAAGGCACTGCCTTCGAACAGAACTTCTTGGAAGAGCGATAGAGTTAGTTCGGGTTTTTATAGGAGGAATGTTCCCATCCCAATCCGCTCTTCATCGTGCCCCGATGGGCTTTTCACACTGGTCGTTGCCTCTTGTTCGAGGCCCGGTGTGCAGTATCCAATTCTTTTCGAAAGCACAGGTTATTCATTATGTTACCCTACAGAAAAATGGCGACAGCAACGCCTCCGGCGCTGCTGATTCTCGTCGGACTTGCAATGGTTTGGATTTATCAGGCGCCTGTCGCTGGGCAAAAGCAGAACGAAGACTTGGCGGTCGAGCGTGGTCTGATGGATTCGGGTATGCGCGATGCCTTTGATTCTACGCGCTCGATGGCGTTTCGGTACGGCGCTGGATTTGCGCTGTTTGTCTCTGGAGTGGTTGTCTTGTGCACGGAGTTTCTGCGCACCAAGTTGGCCACGCCAGCCGCGAGCGAGAATCGGCAACCGTCGAATTCTTCCACACGTGATACCTCAACTTGGTGGGATCGTGGCAAAGCTCGTTGGCGAGGCTTCCTCGAGTGGCTCAATGCAACACGCAAACGAGTGAAAGAGTTGGATTCTGAGTGTGCTCATTTGACGGAGCAAGTTTCCAAACTTACCCGTGACCACGCAAAGGAAATGTCTCGGCAAAGCACTGAGTCTCAACGGCAGGTGCAAGAATTGCAGCGCACACTTGATTCTGTTCGCGACCGTGCGAACAAAGCCACTACGGCAATCAAGCGTCGTTGCAAGGAAGCTGTTGAACTCCTGAACGCAGAGTCAGGCGGCCGCTTCCAACTGCCACGTGAGAAGGCCAAACCGGATGTTTGGCTGAGATTCTTCGATCAGGTCTGTGACGCCCTTCAAAAGCGCATCACGACTCTGACTGAAGCTGCCTCCAGCGTTGCCACGCCAGTAGCGCTACCGGCAGTTGAAGTGCCGTCAGCACCTCAGCCTGTGGTCAGGACTGAAGTTGTGGAACCGGACGACTATCAGCAACTCAAGCAGCGTGCTGCTGAAGCTGAGAGTTGGGAAACGGCCTACAACCAGACGGCAAAAGAGCTTGAAGCTGTCGCTGCTATCTTGAGCAGAGTGCTAGACCAACTCAGTTTGGATGAGGATGGCAGTCCAAGTCCACGCATTGCTGAGTTGCTTGACCGCGAAGCTGAGTGGCAGCAAGTCAAGTCTGAGCTTGGCCGGGTGAAGGCTCAACTTTCGCAACCAAGGCCGCGCGAGCAGCGCTTGGAGCAAGAGTTGGAAGCTGCGAACCTGCGGCATCGAGTTGTCTGCAAGGAACTTGGTATCCCAACAGATGCCGAGCTGCCGGAAGTGGAACTCGACGAAGAGCTGGCGGCTGCGATCCATGAGTTGAACAGGCGTTCTGCTCTGGTCGATACCTTGGTCGATATTCTTGGCTTGACGATTGCCGAAGGCGAAGACCGAACGGAAGCCATTTCGGATGCCTTGGAAAGCTTGCTTACCTCCGATTCTTCGGCCGGGAAAGCAGACGCAGCGCCGGCAGCGCAAGCAAGCGAGCCACAGATGTCTGCATTCGCCCGACTCGAGTGTCGAGTGCTTGCAGTGGCCGCAGATCCAGAAGCCTTCGCCGCCTTACTCCATCAGCTCATCGCTGAAGGTGAAGCCATTCAGATCCCTCGACTTCTCAATGTGTTTGCGGGCAATGACCGTGAACAGGTCGCGGCATACATTGAGCAACTTGCCGAGGCGTTTGATGCAGAAGAGATGTTCAACGGCTTCTTGGCACAATCGATGTGTCATGCTGGTGGATTCGAGCTTTTCTGCGGGCTTGAGGTTGAGCGCAAAGATGCGGTTCGTCCGTTGATTCCCGATGGAGCAAGTTTGGGAGTTGCCTGGCATATCGCTTTGCATCTGCGTGGGGAGTCGCCTAACTTCCTCCAACTGGCGATTGATATCGCCTGGCTGGTGGGAGAGGACGAGCAAGTTGGCTTGGACGCGGCAGCATTGGGGCTCTTGCAGCTTCGACGCTTTCGTCGACAGGTAAAC
>CBDUGV010000018.1:0-30624 GCA_965366815.1 uncultured Bdellovibrionales bacterium
ATGTCCAAGGAGAAATTTGATCGAAGTAAACCTCATGTGAACGTTGGAACGATTGGTCACGTGGATCATGGTAAGACGACGTTAACTGCTGCGATTACTCGAGTAGCTGCTGAAGCCCAAGGTGGTGCAGGCGAGGTTAAGGCTTATGACCAGATTGATAACGCTCCTGAAGAGCGCGAGCGTGGTATTACAATTGCCACAGCCCACGTAGAGTATGAGACGGACAATCGTCACTATGCTCACGTAGACTGTCCTGGTCACGCTGATTATGTGAAGAACATGATCACTGGAGCTGCTCAAATGGATGGAGCAATCCTAGTCTGTAGCGCGAATGATGGCCCCATGCCTCAGACTCGTGAGCACATCTTGCTTGCTCGTCAGGTAGGTGTTCCCTACATCGTAGTATTTTTGAATAAAGTCGACATGGTTGATGACCCAGAGTTGTTAGACCTTGTTGAGCTTGAAGTTCGTGATTTGCTCAGTCAATACGAGTTCCCAGGTGATGATGTTCCAATCATCAAAGGTTCGGCGCTGAAGGCGTTGGAAGGGGATACTAGTGAGATTGGTGCTGGAGCAGTTCAAGAGTTACTCAAGACATTGGATGAGTACATTCCTCAGCCAGAGCGTGCGATTGATAAGCCGTTCTTGATGCCAGTGGAAGATGTGTTCAGTATCCAGGGTCGTGGAACCGTGGCGACTGGTCGAATCGAGCGTGGTCAGGTGAAGGTTGGTGAAGACATTGAGATTGTCGGCATCAAGGACACTACTACTACGACGGTAACTGGTGTTGAGATGTTTCGTAAGTTGCTTGACGAGGGTCAGGCTGGAGATAACGTCGGTTGCTTGCTTCGTGGATTGAAGCGAGAAGACGTAGAGCGTGGTCAAGTATTGGCGAAGCCAGGTTCTATTACTCCGCACACCAAGTTCAAAGCCGAAGTATATGTGCTGACGAAGGAAGAGGGTGGACGACACACTCCATTCTTTAAAGGATATCGTCCGCAGTTTTACTTCAGAACGACAGATGTAACTGGCACGGTAGAGCTTCCTGAAGGTCAGGAGATGGTAATGCCGGGTGATAACGTATCTGTTTCTGTAGAGCTGATTCAGCCTATTGCGATGGATAAAGAGCTGCGTTTCGCGATTCGCGAAGGTGGTCGAACAGTCGGCGCGGGTGTTGTTGCTGAGATTATTGAGTAAGTTAAAACCCCAGTAATTCTGCCGTTCTAGGCGAATTGGGGCGTTTGAGATGGGAATCTTGGCTCTGCCGTTTGCTAGCTAGGCGATTTTTGGCTAAGTAAACACAGCTGTTCGAGATTCCCGTTTCAGCAAGATTGACTCAAATACGGGAAATTTTACTGGTTTAGGCGCTAGCCGCTTGAGCCTCGAATCTCTCAATCGTTCAAATTTTGCCTCTCTCGCGTCGGGCTCCCAGTTGATTACTGGGTTAGATACCGTGGCTTGGGTGAGAATTTGCTCGGAAGATGTCATAAATCGTCGAAATTCCGGTTCTCTGCGGTTGGAATTTCATTAGATGACTGCTATAAGATTGTGCGCTTGAGCGCCCTGTTGCTTAGTAGATTTATAGGTATTTCTGTGTGGCTGCTAGCTACACAAAAAGATCCGAATAGGATCGGGTGGATAAAGAATGATCGGTAGCCAAAAGATTCGTATCAGGCTCTGTGGGTATGACCACAAAGTTCTTGATGCCGCGGTTCAGGAAATAGTGCAGGCTGTGCGCCGCACCGGGGGTAAGGTTGCAGGACCTATTCCGTTACCGACTCGCATCGAGAGATTTACAGTCAACCGATCACCGCATGTTGATAAGAAAGCGCGAGACCAGTTTGAGATTCGTTCACACAAGCGTTTGATCGATATCCTAGAGCCGACTCAGCAAACTATCGACGACCTCGGAAAGCTCGAGCTGTCTGCCGGTATAGATGTCGAGATTAAGCTTCAGTAAGAGGCTTCGGCATAGAGCCGAGAAGTAAAAATAGAATTACGTGCCAGAGTATCTGAATAGCTGCTCTGCCTTAGAAGACAAAGACGATGGAACTCAAGGCGATTTACGGTCGGAAAGTTGGAATGACCCGTGTATTCGGCGAAAAAGGAACGATGATTCCGGTAACGGTTCTCGAAGTTCTGCCGAACGTTATACACCAGGTCAAGACTCCTGAAGTTGATAATTACTCAGCTATTCAGGTTGGTATTGGTTCGCAGAAGGCGCAGCGATTGACCAAGCCGGAGAATCGCCACTTTGCGAAAGCGAAGAAGGGTTTTCCGAAAGTAGCTAAAGAGATTCGTCTCGACAAATATTTTCAAGGGCAGACGTTTGAGCTTGGCTCAGAACTAACTCTTGATGGTTTGTTCGAAAAAGGAACTCGCGTTGATGTTGTTGGCACGACTATCGGTAAGGGATTCGCCGGTGTCATTAAGCGCCACGGCATGAAAGGTGCTCAAACAATGACGCACGGAACGCATGAGTATTTCCGTCACGGTGGCTCTATCGGTTGCCGAAAGTTTCCTGGGCGCGTTTGGAAGAATAAGCGGATGCCTGGGCATATGGGTGTGAAGCAAAGAATGCAGGAAGGACTCGAAGTCGTTGATATCCGACCAGCAGACAATCTTTTGCTCATACGGGGGTCGGTTCCAGGTCCAAAGAATGGAACCGTATTTGTAAGAACTTCTTTGAAGTGTTCATAGGGCCATGGCTAAGACAAATTCAGCAGCAATTGAGCTGGCTCACTTCGATTCGGCAGGTAAGAAGCTTGGTTCGAAGGAAGCCGATGCATCGCTTTTTGCAGCAGATGTTTCCACATCTATCTTGCATGATGTTGTTCGCTGGCAACGAGCGAAAGCCCGTTCTGGAACTCATACGGTAAAGACTCGCGCTGAAGTAAAAGCGACGGGTGCCAAGCCTTGGCGGCAGAAGGGAACAGGCCGTGCTCGCGCCGGTTCGTTTGCCTCGCCAATCTGGGTTGGTGGTGGAGTGGCTCATGGTCCCAAGCAGCGAAGCTACGAATTTAGCCTCAACGGAAAGCTCCGCAAGAAAGCGTTGTGTAGCGCATTAACTGCTCGTGCCTCTGATGAGAAGTGTTTGGTGCTGAAAGATTTTGGTCTCGACAAGCCAAAGAGCCAACAGGCTGCTGCGGTACTTGAGTCTATAGGAGTTCCAAGAGGGCGAAAGGCCTTGGTCGTATTGGGAAGCGATGACGAAGTAAGTAAGAAAAGCTTGCGGAATCTTCCGGGCATAAGTGTCCTCGAGACTGATGGACTGAATGTCTACGCCGTATTGAACAGTGAGTTTTTGATTTTTACTGAAGCAGGCTTAGAAGGCGTGCAGGCTCGATTGGGAGCATAGGAACCATGGGTATTAATAAGAGCGTTCATCGGATTCTACGGAAACCACGTATCACTGAAAAAGGAACCATCGTTGGTTCTGTTGAGAACAGTGTGGTTTTTGAAGTGCACCCACTTGCGCGGAAAGAAGAAATCAAGCGCGCTGTCGAAGAAATTTTTGAAGTGAAGGTGAAGAAAGTTCGCACGCTTAACAGCCAAGGGAAATTGAAAAAGGTTGGTCAGCGAAGCGGCTATCAGAACGATTGGAAGAAAGCATACGTGTCTCTCCAGGAAGGGAATGCGTTCGATATCATTGAAGGTATGTAGCGATGCCGGTTAAGAAACGTCGCCCAATGAGTCCAGGACAGCGCTTTCGCATAACTGCGGACTACGATGGCCTGACAAAGAAGTCCAAACCCGAGCGAAAGTTGCTCAAGTCGAAGACGCGTATCCATGGCCGAAACAACAACGGCCGTATCACTATGCGCCGTCGAGGTGGTGGGCATAAGCGTAAGTATCGAGTTATCGATTTTCGCAGAGATAAGATTGCAATTCCGGGTAAAGTTGCTGCATTGCAGTACGATCCGAACCGCACTGCGCATATTGCATTGATTCACTATGCTGATGGAGAGAAGCGCTACATCTTGGCACCTGAAGGCTTGCAGGTCGGAGACGAAATCGTATCCGGTCCAGAGTCTGAAGTTAAAACAGGCAATGCCTTACCGATGAGTGCAATTCCAGTTGGTGAAATGTTGCACAACATTGAGCTCCGACCTGGTGCTGGTGGTGCGATGGTTCGAACCGCAGGCGGTGGTGCTCAGTTGATGGCGAAAGTCGGCAAGTATGTCCAGTTGCGATTGCCCTCCGGCGAGCAGCGCCGAGTACTTGCAACTTGTTTTGCAACTATAGGTGTTGTTGGAAATTCGGATAATCAGAACCGCAGCTTGGGTAAGGCTGGTGTGAGCAGATGGCTCGGTCGCCGACCTAAGGTTCGTGGTGTTGCGATGAACCCAGTTGATCACCCACATGGTGGTGGTGAAGGGAAGACTTCAGGTGGTCGTCACCCAGTCAGCCCATGGGGTATGCCGACGAAAGGCTACAAGACTCGCAGCAATAAGCGAACTGATCAGTTTATCGTTAGAAGACGAAAGAATAAAAAGTAGTAGATTAAGCTAGAAGAGGCCATATGCCACGTTCGATTAAGAAAGGACCATTTGTCGATGACCACGTGATGAAGTGGGTCGAGCGCGCTAAGAGTGGAGCGCATCGTGGTCCTATTAAAACCTGGTCACGTAGATCGACGGTAGTTCCGGAGATGGTGGGCCTTACCTTTGCTGTGCATAACGGCAAGAAATTTATTCCGGTATTTGTGACTGAGAACATGGTCGGTCACAAGCTCGGTGAGTTCTCGGCAACGCGAACCTTTAGCAAACACGCCGGTGGCAAGAAGTAAGCAAGCGAGAGAGTAATGGCCAAGGAAGATACAAGTTCTGGATATGTCTCTAAAGCGTCACTGCGGAATTACCGCGTTTCGCCGCGGAAAGCACGTTTAGTCGTCGATTTGATTCGCGGCAAACAAGTTGAGCGGGCTTTGGAGATTCTTGACTGCAGCGAGAAAAAGACTGCAGTTGCGATGAAAAAATTGCTGATGTCGGCTGTTGCGAATGCAACTGACCGTTCAGACATTGATGCGGATGAGTTGTTCGTAAAGAGCGTGTGGGTTGACGAGGGAAGAACTTTTAAAAGAGTTATTCCTCGCGCACATGGTCGAGCGACTCCGCTCCGCAAACGACATAGCCACATTACTGTGGTTCTTGATGAAGTAGGGGCTCGCTCGTAAGCGTAGGAGAGATATGGGTCAGAAAGTTCATCCATTAGGATTTCGATTAGGTGTCACTGAGACCTGGAATTCTCGCTGGTATAAAAAGAATGGGTACGCCGAGCTGTTAAGGCAGGATTTCTTCTTACGTGATTACGTAAACAAGCGACTGTCTGGGGCTGGTGTTTCGAGTGTTGAGATTGAACGTGCTGCTAACCGCGTTAAGATTAACGTGCGAACTGCTCGTCCAGGACTCGTGATTGGTAAGAAAGGAAAGGACATCGAAGATTTGCGCTCAGAATTGCGCAAGGTCGTTGACCGGGAAGTTACCATTAACATCATCGAAATTCGCAAACCTGATCTTGATGCGCAGTTGGTAGCGACAAATGTCGGTAATCAGCTCGTTCGTCGTGTTGCATTTCGTCGAGTGATGAAAGATTCGGTTGCTCGCGCAATGCGAATGGGAGCGGAGGGTATTAAGATTTCTCTCTCTGGTCGTCTCGGTGGTGCTGAAATAGCACGAACTGAGTGGACACGAGAAGGACGCGTGCCGCTTCATACATTACGGGCAAAAATTGACTATGGATTTGCTGAGGCACTCACGACCTACGGAATCATCGGCATAAAAGTGTGGATTTTCCGAGGAGAGTTGGGTGTTGAGGATATTGATTCCGCTCAGCCAGTCTCACAGTTTTAGAATTATAGTTTAGTAAGAGTCATAGAAAGGAGCAGCCATGCTTTCTCCAAAGCGTGTAAAGCACCGAAAGCAAATGAAGCAGCCGCGACACCTCTACGGTGTAGAGACGCGGGGAACTGAAATCAATTTCGGTGATTTTGGCCTGATGGCATTAGAGCCATCCTGGATTTCGAATCGCCAGATCGAAGCCGCTCGTATCGCAATGACTCGGCACTTGAAGCGTGGTGGTAAAGTTTGGATACGTGTTTTTCCTGACAAGCCTCTCACCAAGAAGCCTGCTGAAGTTCGAATGGGTAAGGGGAAGGGTTCTCCTGAGCAGTGGGTTGCTGAAGTTCGGGCCGGTAGAATTATGTATGAAGTGAAAGGTGTTCCGGAAGATACCGCTCGTGAGGCGATGCGTCTTGCTGGAGCTAAGCTTCCCGTGCGTACGAAGTTTGTAAGCCGCACCAGCGAAACCCTGTTGTAGAGATATCGAGATGAAGGCGACCACAGATTTACAAGAATTCCGCGGGATGGATAGCGAGGCATTAGTCGCGAAGGTTCGAGACTTGGAAAGTGAGTTGATGAATCTCCGTTTTAAGAGTGGCTCAGCGCAGCTCGAACAGACTGCGCAGCTCAAGCAGATTCGCCGACGGATTGCACGGATCAAGACGGTGCAGAATCAGCAGCGAGCGCAGTCTGAGCAAGAAACCAAAGGCGATAACGAGTAGTTACGGTAGGGCGTTATGAAGAAAGACGAAAACGAAAGCGGCGGACGAGGACTCGCTAAAACTCGTGAGGGTTTGGTGGTCAGCGACAAAATGGATAAATCCGTAACCGTTGCTATTACTACGCTCAAGATGCACAAGCAGTACGGAAAGTACGTGCGGAGCACAAAGAAATATATGGCGCATGACGAGACAAACGATTGCAAGCTAGGCGATCGAGTGCAAATCGTCGAGACGCGACCGCTCAGTAAGAGCAAGCGTTGGCGTGTAAGATCGGTAGTCGAGCGAGCAGTCTAAGGAGAAGTTCGGTGATTCAACAAGAAAGTATACTCGATGTAGCTGATAACTCTGGTGCTCGTAAGGTCATGTGCATCAAGGTGCTTGGCGGCTCGAAACGACGCTACGCAAGTGTTGGTGACCTTATTGCGGTGACGGTGAAGGAAGCAATTCCCAATGCCCGCGTAAAGAAGGGTGACCTCCATAAGGCGGTAGTGGTTCGCGTTTCCAAGGAAATTTCCCGGCCAGATGGGACTTTTATTCGTTTCGACACCAATTCAGCTGTGCTCGTAAATGCGCAGAAGGAGCCTATTGGTAACCGTATCTTCGGACCAGTTGCTCGTGAGCTGCGTGCGAAGGAGTTTATGAAAATCATTTCTCTGGCTCCAGAGGTGCTCTAATGGCGAAGAAGATTAAAAAAACGGTAACTCGTTTGAGAGTAGGTGACCCGGTCATGGTTGTTGCCGGTGGCAACAAGAAGAAGGACCGAGTACTGAAAGGTCAGACTGGTAAGATTTTGCGGATTTATTCGAAGAAAGATCGAGTAATCGTCGAAGGCGCTAACATGATTAAGCGCCACAAGCGATCGCAGATGGCGAATGAGCCTTCCGGCATCATTGATAAGGAAGGTTCAGTCCATATCTCCAACGTTATGTATTACAACGAGGAGCTAAAACGCCCGGTGCGAATTTGCATGAAGACATTGGACGATGGTCGGAAAGTAAGAGGCTATACTCATCCGGAAAGTAAGAATTTTGAACAGATAGACGTTTAGTAAACGGTACTTAGATTCAGTCATGGCTCGTGAAATCGGCTATGTAAGAGAATCGAGAAAATAAAATGGCTCAACCACGACTTCAAGAAAGATACCTAAAAGAGATCGCCCCGGCACTGCGAGAGGAGCTGAAATGCAAGAACGTTCTGCAAGTTCCGAAACTCGAAAAAGTTGTCGTAAACATGGGACTTGGAAAGGCAGTCGCAGCTCCAAAGATCATTGATTCTGCAGTTGATGATATTGCACGAATCACGGGTCAGAAGCCGGTCGTACGGCGAGCTCGTAAGTCTATCGCGAACTTCAAATTGCGTGAGGGGATGCCGATTGGTGTTTCTGTGACGCTACGTCGTCAGCAAATGTATGAGTTTGTTGATCGTTTAATTACCATCGCGCTTCCTCGGGTGCGTGACTTTCGCGGTGTATCTCGCAAGGCCTTTGATGGTCGTGGGAACTACTCTCTCGGAATTCTCGAGCAAATCATTTTCCCTGAAATTGATTTGGATAAAACTGAGATCCGCGGTTTGGGCATTACCTTTGTTACCTCAAATCAGGACAACAAAGGCAGTGAATTATTGCTCGAAAAATTAGGAATGCCCTTCAGAAAGTAGCGAGGCATAGAACTATGGTTACAGACAAGATTGCAGATTTGCTTACCCGCATCCGAAATGGCCAGATGGTCGGACATCCATCGGTGCATATTCCGGCATCGCGAAATAAAATTGCGGTACTGAAGGTGCTCATCGAGGAAGGATACCTCGATAGTTATGAGGAAGAGACGGATGTCGGTGGTAAGCCATCCATCAAGATCAACCTCAAATACGATAGTGCGGGTGCTCCCGTTATTCGATCAATAAACCGACTGAGCCGACCAGGTTGTCGGAAGTATGTTGGCAAGGATGATATTCCACAGTGTCGCAGTGGCCTCGGCGTTGTTGTAGTTTCCACTCCCAATGGGGTTATCTCTGATAGAGAAGCTCGCAAGCAGGGTGTGGGCGGCGAGTTACTTTGCGAGGTCTTCTAAGGAACGAGAGTTATGTCGCGTATAGGAAATCAACCGATAGTTATGCCCCAAGGCGTGAAGGTTACCATTAAAGCGGTAGGCGAAGCGCAGCATCTTGTGGTGGAAGGACCGAAAGGCAAACTCGAGCGGGGAATGCGACCGGAAGTCAGCGTTGCCCAGGAAGAGAACCAGCTGGTGCTTACTCGTAAAGATGATAGCAAGCCGGCGCGTGCGTTTCACGGCCTTGAGCGTGCTTTGATCAATAATATGGTCGTTGGGGTGAGTGAAGGATACGAGAAGCAGTTGGCCTTTATCGGTGTGGGATATCGCGCTGATGTGAAGGGGAACACGCTCAATCTCGGTCTCGGATATTCTCACCCAATCGATTTTGAATTGCCTGAAGGCGTCAAGGGAAGCCTTCTGAAAGAAGGGCGAGAGATTTTCGTTAAGCTGGAGAGCATTGACAAGCAATTACTTGGTCAAGTTGCCGCCCAGATTCGCAGCTTGCGTCCGCCAGAGCCGTACAAGGGCAAGGGTGTTCGCTATCGCGGTGAAGTAGTTAAAACGAAGGCCGGTAAAGCCGGTAAGGCAGGAGGATAACCAGCCATGGCTGTCAACACAGGTGCAAAAAGAGCACAATCACGTATCGCACGGCAGCGTCGTGTGCGTAAGAAAGTTCGTGGTTCGGATGCACGTCCACGGCTCTGCGTATTTAGAAGCTTACGCTTCACGTATGCACAGCTCATTTCTGACGAGAGTAACGCGGTGCTTGGAGCTGCTTCTACTCGCGAGTTGGGAGGAGATTCGAAGAGCACTGCGTCGGTGGAAGGTGCAAAAGAGCTCGGTGTCAAAATTGCCGAAATTGCAAAGTCTAATAATATTGAGCAAGTCGTTTTTGATAGAAATGGCTATGTCTATCACGGTCGTGTTGCAGCAGTTGCTGACGGTGCGCGTGAAGGTGGTCTAAAGGTTTAGGCCAGGCCAAAGGAGCGAGAAATGGGATCGAAGTACGGCAGACCAGCACATAGAAAAATCACAGAAGCCGAAAGCAGCGGTGAAATGAACGAAAAGGTTGTGTTCATTAACCGAGTGGCCAAGGTAGTGAAGGGTGGGCGACGTTTTAGCTTTAGCGCACTCGTAGTTGCTGGCGATGGAAAAGGAGCCGTTGGCTACGGACTTGGTAAGGCGAACGAAGTTCCCGAAGCCATTCGTAAGGGTGGAGAAGCTGCGCGTAAGGGCCTGATCAAGGTACCCCTGAGTGGTTCAACGCTCCCGTACGAAGTAACTGGCCGTTCCGGTTCAGCGAAAGTGTTACTTCGCCCCGCGAGTCCGGGAACTGGAGTTATTGCGGGAAGTACCGCCCGGAGTGTTTTGGAGTTAATGGGCGTTGCCGATATCCTCACAAAATCATTTGGAACACAGAATCCTCACAACGTGTTGTCGGCTGTGTTTGATGGTTTATTACAAATTGAATCTCCTGCCGAAATTGCCGCACGCCGTGGTAAAGCGCTTGAAGAATTGGAATTCCATAAATTCTCTTAGTGGTGAGTGTTATGAGTAGCGTAAAAAGCAAGACACAAATTCGAGTCACGCAGACCCGTAGCGGTATACGCCATACGCAGCGTCAAAAGGATACCCTGCGTGCCCTGGGGCTCGGTCGAATTGGTCGTGCGGTTGATCACACGGTAACCCCATCGGTCATGGGCATGCTCAAGTCTGTCGCCCATTTGATAGAAGTCGATTATTCCAGCGAGAGTAAATAAGCCATGAGTGAGTCTCAAGAATCTCAAACAGAAGAAAGCAGCACGTCAGCGAGCGTTTCGCTCTCTACGCTCTCACCGTCGGCGGGATCTCGCCGACCACGTAAGCGTCTTGGACATGGGTCTGGTTCAGGTCTCGGAAAGACGTCCGGGAAAGGGCATAAGGGGCAGAAATCTCGTTCTGGTGCCCGTATACCGGCTGGATTTGAGGGTGGACAGATGCCGCTGCATCGTCGATTGCCGAAGCGCGGATTTATCTCTAGAAAGCGAGTTCGCAGCGAGAATGTCTATAGCATTGTAGCGATTGAGAAGATTGTCGCACTTGGCGAATCTGAAGTCACAGTCGAGCTCTTGAGAGAAAAAGGGCTGGTTGGGGCAAAGCCACCTAAGGTAAAAGTATTGGGCGGTTCTGCTGTTGAGAAAGCGATTTCTCTCGATGTGCATGCCATCTCTGCTTCGGCGAAGGCGGCAGTTGAAGGTGCAGGCGGCTCTGTTACTATACGCTCCTAGGCTCTGGCAATAGATCAAGCTATTTAGGTCAAACATAAGTAAAGGATTGGAGGTCACTCGATGATCGGCGGAGTTCAAGACGCAGTCAAAATCCCTGAACTTCGTAAGAGAGTGTTGTTCACTCTTTTCATGCTTGTCGTGTATCGGCTCGGGGTATTTGTTCCAACTCCAGGAATCGACTCAGAGCGGTTCCGGGCGATGTTCGAGCAAGCATCAAACACCGTATTTGGTATGGTGAACATGTTCTCCGGTGGCGCCTTGGAGAACTTTTCAGTTTTTGCACTGGGCATCATGCCCTACATCAGTGTTTCCATCGTTATTCAGCTATTGCAGAGTTCGGTAAAGCACCTTGAAGATCTTTCCAAGGAAGGTGAACAAGGTCGTCGAACTATCACCAAGTACACCCGTTGGGGCACCATTTTCTTGGCACTTGCTCAAGGAACGGCGATTAGTTACGGGCTCGAACAACAAGGCGTTGTGTCTGAGGTCGGTTGGGCGTTTCGCCTCAAGGCAGCTGTGACTCTTGCTGCCGGAACGGCGTTCATCATGTGGCTCGGCGAGCAAATTACTGAGCGCGGAATTGGTAATGGTATCAGTTTGATCATTACCGCGGGTATTATCGCTCGTATGCCATCGACTATGGTGCAGACGTTGGGACTGATGTCTGATGGAACGATCACACCGTTCGCGATGCTCGGCATTTTGTTGTTCGGTGTTGCGACTGTCGTATTGATTGTTTTTGTCGAACGATCGCAGCGTAGAATTCCCGTTCAATATCCCCGTAGAGCAATGGGTCGAACTATGACCCAAGCTAGTACGCAGCATATGCCATTGAAGCTGAATACCGCCGGTGTTATCCCGCCGATTTTTGCTTCAGCTCTGATGTTCTTCCCAGCAACAATCGGACAGTTTGGTCAGTTTGAATGGCTTGAAGGCGTCATTGCGGCGATTGCACCGGGAACCCTGGCCTATCAATTCGTCTACGCAGGCCTAATTATCTTCTTTTGCTACTTTTATACCGCATTGGTCTTTGACCCGAATCAAATCGCCGAGAACTTGAAAAAGAACGGTGGTTTTATTCCCACCGTGCGACCGGGGCGGGACACGGCAGAGTTCTTAACTCGCGTGCTAACTCGACTCACTTTGTGGGGCTCGATCTATGTCTGTGTGATTTGTATTGCGCCCGATTTATTTTATGCCCGCATGGGTGCTTCCGGGTTTAGTTATTTCTTCGGTGGTACTGCAGTTCTCATCGTAGTTTCTGTGGTAATGGATACGATATCTCAAATCGAATCTCATATCGTTGCTCGTAACTATGAATCATTCATGACCAAGAGCCCTGGCAAGGTTCGCGGTGCAGGTCGTGGAACTCAGGTCGGAGGACGCCTCATTCGGCGCTGATGCTATGAGAGTCGTTTTCATGGGGCCGCCAGGTGCGGGGAAAGGGACCCAAGCGAAGATTGCTGCGAAAGAGTTGGGGGTTGCCCACATAAGTACGGGCGAGATGCTTAGAGCAGCGGTGGATGCCGGGTCAATTCTCGGAAATCGCGTAAAGCAAATTATGGAACGCGGTCAGCTTGTCCCAGACGATCTCATGGTCTCACTTATCTCTGAAAGAGTCCTGGAGCCCGATTGTCAGGCAGGATACATCCTCGACGGGTTTCCTCGAACGGTCTCACAGGCAAATTCGCTTGATGCGATGCTTGAGGTGAAAGGGGAGAAGTTGGATTTGGCACTCTACTTTGATGTCCCATCAACTGAAGTGCTGAACCGGCTTGAGATGCGCCGGGTGCAAGAAGGACGCTCGGACGACACAATCGCCACGCAGCGAGAACGCCTCAAAATCTACGAGGAGCAAACATTTCCTCTTATCGACTACTACACCTCGAATGGGCTTCTGAAAAAAGTCGATGGCATGGGTGATGTTGAGGAAATCCAAGCGCGCGTTGTCGAAGTACTGAAATCATGTCAATCCAACTAAAATCGAAAGCCGACATCGAAAAGATGCGGCGCGCCAATATGTTGGTCTGGGAAGTCCACCAGGCATTGGCCGAGATAGTTAAGCCAGGTGTGACTACCAAGCAATTGGACGAAAAAGCGCATGAAATATGTTTAGCCGCTGGGGCTACTCCGGCATTTCTCGGCTACCCCGCCAGTTCGCCGAATGTTGCACCGTTTCCAGGGGTTATTTGCGCGTCGGTCAATGAAGTGATCGTACACGGTATTCCCGATGACGTGCCATTGAAAGAGGGCGACGTGCTGAGTATAGATTTCGGCTGTTGTGTTGAGGGGTTTTTTGGTGATGCTGCGGTTACTCATGCAGTTGGTGAGATTACTGATTCAGCTGCGAGGCTATTGTCGGCGACTCAGGAGTCGCTGGAGCGGGCAATTGAACAATGCTTTGCTGGAAAGCGAATTGGTGATATCTCCCATGCGGTTCAGACTTGTGTTGAACCGCAAGGATTTGGCGTAGTTCGTGAATTTGTAGGCCATGGTATTGGTCGGAAAATGCACGAGCCGCCACATGTTCCAAACTTTGGTCGTCCAGGGCAGGGTCGTTTGCTGAAGCCGGGAATGGTGATAGCTATCGAGCCAATGGTTACCGAAGGTGGTTTTGAGACAAAAATACTGGAAGATGGTTGGACAGCAGTTACAAGGGATGGTAGTGTTGCAGCCCATTTCGAGCACTCAGTTGCAATTACGGACGGAGAACCTTTGGTCCTTAGTAGGCCATGACCCCATTATGCTGCTACACGCGGTGTCGTCTGTTGCCTGAGAAGAATGGGATAGCGCTCGAGTAAGGAGATTTCCAATGAAAGTAAGAGCTTCTGTTAAAAAAATGTGTGAGTATTGTCGGGTAGTTAGGCGCAAGGGACGTATTTTCGTCGTTTGCAGCCGCACTGCAAAGCATAAGCAGCGTCAGGGCTAGCTGTGAGCCACATATTTTGCTAGAAATATTTGAATTTTTTTTTGATTTAGGCATATTACAGGAGCCTTGCGGCCTACCCCTTTTGGGATGAGGCTCCTTGGGTTCTGGGAAAGATTCCCAGAAAGCTCGTTTCTCCGATTGATGGTCTAAACGTTTGGCTTATATTTTGGATGCCCGGTTCGCTTCTATCTAGATAGAGAACTGCAATCCGCATTTTAGAAGGTGTTAGTTTAGTATGGCACGTATTGCTGGTATAGATTTGCCCCGTAACAAGCGCGTTGAAGTTGCGCTTACATATATTGTTGGCATTGGCCGAACGACGGCAAGCAGTATCTTAACTGAAGCCAACATAGACCCAAGTTTGCGAACTGATGCTCTCACAGAGGATCAGATTGGTAAGATTCGCCAGATAATTGATGCAAGCCATCAAGTTGAAGGGGATATCCGACGCGAAGTTTCTCAAAACATCAAGCGTTTGATGGATCTCGGTACTTATCGGGGATTGCGTCATCGTCGTGGCTTGCCTTGTCGAGGGCAGCGAACGAGCACGAACGCTCGGACTCGAAAGGGGCCGAAGGGAAGACAGATTACTGGTAAGAAAACAGCGACTAAAAAGTAGGTACGTAAGTCCATGGCAGCAGAGAAGCGCACAGCCAAGAAGAAGAAGGCTAAAAGCAAGAATATCCCAGTTGGTATTGCTCACATTCGAGCAACCTTTAACAACACGGTGGTCACTATCACCGATATGTCCGGCAACGTCGTAAGCTGGTGTAGTGCGGGATGTAAGGGATTCAAAGGTTCTCGGAAGTCAACACCGTTTGCTGCACAGGTTGCTGCTACTGAAGCGGCGAAGACAGCGATGGGCCATGGCATGCGCAGTGCGCAAGTTTGTTTGAAAGGTCCTGGCTCGGGTCGTGAATCAGCATTGCGAGCATTGCAAAGCGCTGGACTGACTCTTACTGCGATTAAAGACATTACTCCGATTCCGCATAATGGTTGTAGGCCGAAGAAGCGTCGTCGCGTGTAACGCGACTGCGTGCATTAATCGGTACCAAAGAATTCTTAGAGTATTGGGCATTAAAAAAGTAATAGGGTGAGGCAATGCATCGAAATATCCTTAAAGACCTGATCAAGCCACGCCGGCTGGATGTTGAAGACCAAGACGAATCATATGGTAAGTTTGTTGCCGGGCCGCTCGAGCGCGGATACGGAACAACTATTGGTAATAGCTTGCGCCGCATTCTGCTTTCGTCATTGCCGGGTGCCGCTGTAACTGCAGTGCGCATTGAAGGCGTGAAACACGAATTCTCGACCATTCCAGGTTGCATTGAAGATGTGACCGAAATCGTTCTCAACATGAAAGAAGTTGTGCTCGATTTGGGGGACAAAGATGAAGCGACTATGCGCATCGATGTGAAAGGTCCAGCTGAAGTGAAGGCTGGAATGATTGCCGGTTCGCCGAATGTGCAAGTTGTTAATCCTGATCACCATATTTGTTCTTTGAATGAAGAAGGTGAACTGCACGCGGAAATCGTCGCGAAGAACGGCCGCGGCTATGCAACGAACGAGATGCTCAAAGATGAGACTCAGCCAGTTGGTACTATCGTAATTGATGCGATGTTTTCGCCAGTTCGAAAAGTCATTCACAACGTTACCAATGCTCGAGTTGGTCAACATACTGACTTTGATAAGCTGACACTCGAAGTGTGGACTGATGGAAGCCTGTCAGCTGAAGACGCGGTTCGTGGCTCAGCCTATATCCTTCGGGACCAGCTGTCGGTGTTTACTGGTATCGAAGAAGTGCCAGAAGAAACCGAGAAGAAGGTCGAAGAAGAAGGTCCTAAGCTCAACGAAAACCTCTTTCGTCGCATTGACGAATTGGAGTTGAGCGTGCGGTCTTCGAACTGCTTAGAGAATGCCGATATCAAGTACATCGGCGAGCTCGTACAGCGCACAGAAGCTGAGATGCTTCGTACTAAGAACTTTGGACGAAAGTCACTTAATGAGATTAAGGAAATTCTCACTGAGATGGGTCTGAATCTCGGAATTAAACTTGAGAGTTTCCCACCACGCCATGAGCTCGATCGGCTCAGTGAGCAGAGTGGTGGCGTCATTGGCGATTAGTCTCTGAATTTGTTGTTTGAGAAGGTCGGGTCATGAGACACAAGAAAGCATATAGAAAACTGGGTCGTACACCCTCCCATCGTCGAGCGCTTTTGCGTAACTTGGCGACGGCGCTGGTAGTGCACAACCGCATTGAAACGACATTGCCGAAAGCGAAGGCTTTGCAGCGAGTTGCTGACAAGCTTGTCACGCTTGGAAAGACCGATACGCTCCATCGTCGCCGCCAAGCAATGAAGTATCTGTTTGCAGTTAACAGAACGAAGGACAGAACCAAGAAGACCGGTGACCTTCAGAAGTTGACACCGGTTCATCGGCTTTTTGCGGAAATAGCTCCTCGATACACTGAGAGAAATGGTGGGTATACCAGAGTAGTTCGTACACGTCGTCGAGTTGGGGACAATGCCCAGCTTGCTGTTATCGAGTTTGTTGAAGCTGAGTTGACGTCGAAAGAGAAACCAACCCGGCGTAAACGTCGAGTGCGAAAGAACGCTGATGAAGTACCCGCGAAGTCCGGAGTAGTTGAGTCAGCTGCTACTGAAAAAAGTAGTCAGGAAGAATCTGCAAAAGAAGAATCTGCTGCTTAATGAAGCTACTGGAAGGCAAAAAAGGCCTAATCATCGGGGTTGCGAACAATCGCAGTATAGCCTGGGGCATCGCGAAAGCTGCGGCTGCACACGGTGCGCAGCTCGGTTTTACCTATCTCAATGACGCCTTGGCCAAGCGAGTGGTTCCACTGGCCGAATCTGTTGGCTCCGAACTTGTTCTCCCCTGTGACGTCCAAAATGACGAAGAAATCGACAAGGTGTTTGCCGACGTCAAGGAAGCCTGGGGAGGCTTGGACTTTGTTGTTCACTCAGTTGCCTATGCTTCTGGAGAAGATTTAAAAAAGCGATTTTCTGATACTTCAAGAGCTGGCTTCTCCCTCGCGCTTGATGTGAGTGCTTATTCTTTAGTTGCGGTGGCGAAGCGAGCCCGACCGGTTTTGAACCCGGGTGGCAACATTCTTACGCTCAGTTACCTTGGTGCTGTGCAAGTTGTCCCACATTATCGAGTGATGGGAGTGGCGAAAGCGGCACTGGAAGCATGTGTGAGGGAGCTAGCGGTCGACCTGGGCCCAGAAGGACTTCGGGTAAACGCTATCTCAGCTGGACCGATTAAGACGCTTGCCGCTTCCGGCATCGCTGATTTTCGCGATTTGTTAGGGCATTTTGAGGGTCGATCCCCAATGCGTAAGCCTATTACCATCGAAGATGTCGGCGATCCGGCTGTATATATGCTGAGTGACTTGGCGAAGGCAGTTACTGGCCAAGTGCACTACGTCGACGGCGGATTCAACGTAACAGCTGCTTGATTTGCCTCGTCGAGCTCAAGCAATCCAAACAGTTCAGTGGTATGACGCAGGTGGAACACGCGCATAGCTGGTGTCGTTTTTTAGACCTACCACGAAACCGAACCGAAGTTGTGCAATACAGCTGCGTTGATGGTGTTTAAGTCAGTGACGGATAGGAAGTCGCTGTATGGATAGGCGCTCGCTGCAATAAACGTTGGAGCGGAACTGCGCTAGAATGATAACCGAATAAACCCTAGCAGACGAAGAGAGATCATGGAAAAGAAAGCAGTCGCAATAATTGTAGGTGGTGGCCCGGCTCCGGGAATTAATGGTGTTATCTGCGCTGCGGCAATCGAAGCCATAAATCGTGGTCATACCGTGTATGGTATTCACACTGGCTTTCAGCGAATTTCTCAGGGCGATAGAACCTGCGTCGAAGAACTGACGATTTCGTCTGTTTCCCGAATCGATCGCGAAGGCGGTTCGGTACTCGGAACGTCTCGAGCGAACCCACGAAAAGATCCCAAGCTGCTCGAGACTATTGTCAAGACTCTCACAGAGTTGAATGTCGGGTATCTCGTTACTATTGGTGGTGACGACACTGTCAGTAGTGCCCGGGCGGTTGCAGAGTGTGCCGGCGGCAGTCTGGCAGTTACTCACGTTCCAAAGACTATCGATAACGATTTACCGATTCCCGGGCATGAGTGCACCTTTGGGTATCACAGTGCTCGACAAGCCGGGACAGAGATTGCCGAAACGCTGATGGTCGATGCGAAGACCACGAGCCGCTGGTATTTGATGGTTGCAATGGGTCGAAAGGCGGGGCACTTGGCGCTTGGTGTTGGAATTTCATCTGGTGCGACTCTGACGCTTATTCCCGAAGAATTCTTAGCGAAGGGGCCGAAAATTGGCTTGGCAACTCTGGTCGATATTATCTGCGGTTCTATTTTGAAGCGACTTGCTACTGGTCGTCCGCACGGAGTTGCTGTGTTGGCTGAAGGACTTGCCGAAATTCTCGATGCTGATTCTATCCCTGAGCTTTCAGGAGCGGAGCGGGACCCGCACGGACATATTCGTTTTGCCGAAGTCGACTTTGGTGGCTTCGTAAAGCGCGCAGTTCGTAGTCGTTTGCGCGAATTTGGTGTGAGCGAGATGCTCGTTCTTGATAAGAATGTCGGCTATGAGCTTCGATGCCGTCCTCCAGTGCCGTTTGATAGAGAATACACTCGCCAGCTGGGATACGGAGCAGTTGATTTTCTCCTCGGTGGTGGAAGAGATGCAATGATCATCCGTCAAGGAGATCAGCTTGTACCACTCCCGTTTACTGAAATCATTGACCCCGAAAGTGGTCGCTCGAAGGTTCGCCTTGTCGATCTGCAGTCGATTACGTATCAGGTCGCCTGCAAGTATATGATTCGCCTTACTACCAAGGATCTGGAAGATTCCAAATTTCTCTCAAGCCTCCAAGAGGCAACTGGAACCTCTCCGGAAGTGTTTAAGCGAGAACTCTCGCATATTGCTGAAGAGTGGAGTGGCTACCAAGAGCGACCGTAGTCACTCTATTGCAGCCCTGATTCAGAATACTGAGCTTGTATCGCCCAGCGGAGTACTGCTGGGAGCTGAGTGGGGGAAGAATTCCGCTCTCGTACGTTTAGCGAGAGCGGCTCTATCTCTAAAAACGAAGCTATTTGGGTCAGTGTTGTGTCAGTTTCCTCAGTAAGCGATTCGAAACTTACAAATAATACATTCTTTGCTCGCTTCCAAGAATCAATGAGTTCCATGAAGTGGAACTTGTCTTTGATGATTAGGAACAAAAAGGCCAAAGAGAGCATTTTCAATCTTAGCAAGACTGCAAATACAGCAATGTATCTCTTGCGGACGCCCAAATTTTCCAAGTGTGCGACTAAGAAATGAAGATCGCCTTCTCGAGCTTTCAAATACAAGGAAGCAATTGAGGAGGAAATGTCTGAGTATAAAAATATCGCCTTGTAGGGAAATCGGAACTCCTCACGAAAACGCATATGAGTTTTAAGGACCCTTGGGTATTCATCTGAACCAGCTGGGTCAATCTCTCGCAGGAATCGTTGGTTGTCTGAAACGGCTTTGGCAATTTTTGTTGCCATAGTTGTTGAGCCGGTGCGCCCGATACTGGCGATAATGAAAGTAGTGGGTTCTTTGGCGGATAGCTGTCGCATAGGAGCTGATTATGTACTCAATAGACCCTACGATACAACAAACCCGGTTGCATCACTCGCGAATTAACTAGGATAGACAATATCGGCGCCACTCATTCGTGAAGCAACTTCGCTAAAGGAGCTGTGTCGAGTTCCAATTACTCTCTTAGTAGAAGCAAGGAGCAATAAATCTACCAGTGCTTCTTGTATGCCCTGGGGGTTGATGCGATCACGTGTTTGCTTTTTGTGAATAAAGATCCGATCGCCGTACTTTTTCGAAAACGTTTCTTCGACGGCTTCGCTATTGGTAGAAAGAAAAAACTGGGCGTTGGCGTCGCTGCGAATCTCTTTTTCAATTGACGATTCAAACATAGGAAGTGTGGTCCGTGCAAAATGATTTGCCCAAGGCTGAGTGGTGTCAGCAGCAGAGGTGTCCTTTCTTCGAATGTGGATGCCGATTGAATCCCGTAGGTCGTATGAATCAATCACATCCCGTAGCGATTTGGTTGGTCTCAGGTTCGAAATAAAATTGCAGGTCCCTGGCCAGGTACTTTCATGCAATAGGGTATTTAAACGAGCCGGCAAAAAGCATTGGTCGGGGAGCCAGGCCGACCGGATAACAAGGGTCCGTTCTCTCGAAAGAAAATTTACCCGCCGTCGCCTGCGAGGCAAGCAGATTCCAAGTGGTAAAAAATCGTAGAGCTTAAAATCGTATCGATCTATTTCCGAAATGAGAAATGGTTCTGGCTCAAACAGATCAGTAAATTCAGCACCACAGTGCTCATTCGTTTGCCATAGCACCTTAAAGTCTCTTTCTAAAAACTTTGCGCAAACTGCGAGGAAGCCAATTACCCGCAGGCGATTACATAGACCGAATTCGGGAACTACAATTAGCTGTGGACGGGCTGTCTTATTTTTCATTAGCAGCCTTTGAGGCAGATATTCTAGGCAATGGTATTGCCGGGACGCTAGCAAATTAAATCGAGAATTGCAGCTTACCGACCAAGGAGCTGCTCGACCCACTGCAAGCTCCATACTTCGGGCCGGTTGCCCCCTGTCATCCTTCTGGCTCCCGGCGAGCATTGACAAAGTTCTCAGGCATAATATAATTGCTGCGAACATCTAATTAGTTGGGGTATGCAACTAATGGGGCCGACTTGATGAAAAAAGAGCCAATACAGCAATTTTCTCAATCGCTCTTTTCCGAATTGCGCGTTTTGGAGGAGGAGCACACCGAGCTCGGTAGCTCGGCGGGGCGATTGTTGCGTGAAGTTGAGCGTCACGGGGTTAGGACGATCGCCGAGCTGGTTGAGGCACTTGAGCTAGATAAATCGACAATCAGTCGTTTGGTGAAATCCCTGCTCGGTCAGGGGTTCTTGAGTGCGGTTTCTAATCCGGGAGATCAGCGTCGCAAACCTCTGCAGATAACCGAAACAGGCAAAGAGCGGCTTCGGTATCGCGAAGAATGTATCCATCAGCGAATCGAAACCGCCCTCTCACTGGTCGATCCCCATAAGCAGGGGGTTATCGTTGAAGGGCTGAGACTTTATTCTCAAGCTCTGCGCCGCTCTCGAATACAGCAACAGTATGAAATTCGAGAGATGGAAAAAGAAGATTTCGTCTCTGTCACTACTATTGTGCAACGGGTGATGCGTGAATATGGCTTTGATGGCTCCGAGTTTGAAAATTATTCGCAGGACCTCGGCTTTGCTGAAACTGATGAATCGACGATTCGATTACTGGCAGTGCGCGGTGAGCGCGTTGTCGGCTGTGCCGCGCTACAACCCAAGGACGATGAGACGAATCGTCGAATGTGCGAGCTACGAAAGATGTTTCTACTGCCAGAAGCTCGAGGTGTGGGTATCGGAACTCGTTTGCTCAATGAATGTTTTGAACGGGCGCGGAGCTTAGAGTTCACCCACTGTTACGTAGAGACAACGAGCCGAATGGTACTCGGCAAGAATCTCTACGAGAAAATGGGTTTTGAGCAGTTGGCAGCGCGAATAGGCGAGCCCAATTACACCGCCTGTGATGAGTGGTACCTCAAGGAGTTGTAAGATGAATGCGCTAGAAGCAGTTGAGCAGGGCATGTTTCCAATCCAGATGCACTGCCTCGAGCCAGGAACTTGTTCGGCGAGAGCAACGTTGTATTTTCTTGCATCTCACGGCAATGAATCATCAGATGTCGGGATGCGCTCCTACGCCAGTTTTGCCGAAGCAGTCGACGCAATACGGAACGGTACTCTTCTTTCAGAATGTGTGCTGGTACCTCATCTGCACGAATTGGTGAATGAGCTAACCTTGGTTGAAGACTTTCACCTACGTACAGATCTAGCGTTTTGGCTGGCGAATCCCCCGTTGTTTCTTGCCCGCGGGACTTCGGGCGATGGGAGCTGTGCGGGATTATCGACGCTGCGGACACTGGTCTCCGATGAGGCGTTTCGCTTTGTCGACGTGCCTAATACGCAGGAAGCAGCACGAAGCGTTGCCGAGCGGCGAAGTGAGTATTGTATTACCAACGCGAGTGGATTGCTGCGCTATGGCCTGACCTGGGTTCGACAGCTCAAGCACATATCGGTTTATTGGCTGCCGTTTCAGTACTGCAATCTCACGTCGTATCAGGCGGGCAGCTCGTAAAAGAGATTTATGGTGGCACCGCAGTACTGTGTGGCAGAAGCGGTGTGGTAAAGAAAAAGGAGTGTAGTAGAAATGAAGTATGTCAGCGTAGTGATTGTTGATAAGGCGGTTGAAAGTAAGGGAATTCTGAGCAATGCAGCGTTTGTTCTTGGACTCAGCGCTGGGCGAGGAATGCCCGAGACATCTTTTGGCGATGAGGTTGTCGATGCTGACGGAAAGGTGCATGCGCGACTTACTAACATTGCCCATTTTGTCCGAAAGGCAGGGCAGTCGAAGCTGCGACGACTACGCGAGGAACTCTCCGCCTGCCAAGAGGTGACAATCACCGACTATACCGAGGATGCGGCACCCTCTGACTATGAAACGTATGCAGCGAATCTCGCGAACCGAAGTGCTGATCAAATTGCATATCGAGCGATCCACGTCTATGGACCGGAAGAAGTGGTAGTGCCTAAAACAAAGAATCTCTCGCTCCTAAGCTAGCGGGCTTTGAGCAGTATGTAGTCAACATAGGATACGCTGCTTTCGCCTGTATTGTCGCTGTCGTTCATTATTGCCAGACTGGCCTCTGTTGGCGGCTTGGCGCCAAACGCACGTTCGTAGTCTTCTAGAATATTGACACTATGCTCGCGCCATTGGCCAAGGTGCGCCTTGCCCGAGTCAAGAACTATCGCCTTTGCCCGATCGGTATAGGGGCTCGTAATAACGGTGCTCACTGGGGTCTGGTTGCCCCAAACATAGGCGATACTTGAATGGGGAGGATACTCGCCATGAAGCATCTTGGCTGCGCCATACTTTGTCCGAAGTGCGAAGCTTGCTTTGTCGGGGTCATACTTGAAGGCTACTGATATGCGCAGTGGGAAATCGTCGCCAGCCTTCTTGCGACCATCGCCTTTTTGGTAGACTGAATCTACCCGCCAGCGAAACGTCAAGATAGGGAACTGAGCTACATTAAACTCCTTCTGGTAGCGCAAGGCAGATGCAGAATTATTGCTGCTCGCTTTTAAAACGTCGAGCTCAGCACCGAGTTTCTCAACCGTATACGTCGAGCTTCGTGGAATCTTCGGGAAACTGAGAGGGCGCCAATTGCGTAGGTCAGAAAAGGTTTCATTGATGACTACTACGGCACCTGGTTCTAAAGGCTGTTGGGAGAGGGCCGGCAGGGGGGCCAATAAAACGAATGTGCACAGTATGGCTTTATAGATAGTAGGCATACGTTATATATATAGGGATGAGCGGCTAACAGCGAGTTAGTAAATATAGGAGGTTAGCTGGTATTCGAAGCAAGCGCTTGATTTTCTTGGATATAATAAGGTTATGGGCGAATTCAAAGACAAATTAATTACCGGACTCATTGTTTGTGTGTGTCTGGGTATCTTTTATGCCAAGGCAAGCTCGGGTAGTCTCTCTGTCTCAGGAGCCGAGGCGATGCTTACTCGTCAGGAATCTCAAGAGATGTTTGAGCAGCTTGGCGGCCCGGTTGGCGAAAAGCCGGTTACTATGTTTGTGACAAGTTGGTGTCCCGTCTGTCGGGGCCTCGAGGATGAGCTCAAATCGCTCGGGGTAAAGCACATTGTGGTGGACGTCGAAAAGAATCGAGATGCTGCGGTCTATTACGCAAAGATTCTCAAGGGAAAGACTAATGCGGTCCCGGTAACTATCGTTGGTCCTGATGTAGTGCTTGGTGGTAACGCAACTGCCATCTCTCGGTCCTACGCCTTACTCTAGCGCACCTCAATGCCATCTCCATCTGTTCGCTTCTCTTTGCTCCAGAGTTTCAGCAATTCTACAAGTGCTTTGCACGAAAGTTCCATATCCTGAAGCGAAACCCACTCCAGTGGGCCATGCGCATTTTGCGTGCCACAAAAAAAGTTTGGCGTAGGGAGTCCGCGTTCGGTCAGCACTGATCCATCGGTGCCGCCGCGCACCGGTCTGGAGATCGCATTGAGTCCAATAGATTCAATTGCCTGCTGGGCTATCTCGACGGGGCGCATGTCGTTCTCGAGCCAATAGCGCATGTTGCGATATTGTTTAACGATTGTGCAATCGATTGAGGCGCCGAGATGTGCCTGCTCTGTTTTAGCACATATTTCCTTCAAAATTTCGCCTTTTGCTTCTAGCCCGGCAATCTCGAAATCGCGGATAATGAGATAGATACGTGCCGAAGCCTGATTGCCTTCAATCTGCACCGGGTGAATAAAACCTTCGTAGCCCTCTGTCGTTTCCGGTGAGCAGCCCTCAAATGGCAGTGCCTGGAGGATTTCTCCCGCCAAACGAAGCGCATTGACCATCTTGCCTTTCGCGTTGCCGGGGTGAATAGAGACTCCGTCTATGGTGATGTCGGCGCGATTGGCAGAGAATGTTTCGAATTGGATGACGCCGGGATCATCTCCGTCAATCGTGTAGGCGACATCAGCTCCGAGTTGGGCTACATCGAGATGGGTGACTCCTCTGCCAATCTCCTCATCAGGTGTAAAACAGACCCGAAGTGGTCCGTGCGAAAGGCCGGGAGTCTGCTTGAGATGATGCACGAGAGCCATAATGATAGCGACGCCTGACTTGTCATCCGAACCAAGCAATGTTGCTCCACTTGCTGTTATCAAGGTATGCGACATTTTCTCTTTGAGCTTGGGGAAATCGCTCGGATCGAGAACCAAGCTTGGATTGTCAGGGTAGTGGATAGCTGATCCATCGTAGTTCTCGTGCAGGCGTGGCTTAACGTTTGCCCCTGGAAGTTCAAGTGCCGTGTCAACATGAGCGACGAGAGCCACCACAGGCGCTGATTCGCAACCAGCGGTAGCTTCAACGCTTGCCATTAAATGGCCCTGCTCGGTGAGAAGAATTTCGGTTGCTTCCAATTCGCGAAGCTCAGACTCGAGCAACCGCAATAGATCAAATTGTTTTTTGGTGCTTGGTATTGTTTCGCTTTCGTCGTCGCTTTGCGTATCAATTTGAACGTAGCGCAGAAATCGTTCGAGTAAGGTATCCATACCGGCGAAGTCTAGCATCGATTCTGGAGGGTTCAAGGCAAAAAGGCTACGGCAATGCCAGGAGCATTAACTCCTGCCTTGAGTAAAACCATCTCGAGGCCTACTATTCCTGGAGCATGAAAGATCACAAAGGAAAACTTCTGATACTCGCAGCATTCCTACTGCTGCTGCTGTTTTTCTCCTCCGAAGATGAGCCGCGGCCGCGTATTCCAAAAGTGAAATTAGTGCTCTATCTCGTTGTCGACCAATTGCCTCAAGAATATCTGCGCCGTTTTCGACCGTTCTTGAAAGGCGGTATTGCCACCCTGCTCGAGCGCGGAGCTGTTTTTTCTAATGCACACTACAAGCACGCGAACACGGCAACTTGTCCAGGACATGCGACCTTAGTAAGCGGTGTGTATCCATCGAAATCGGGTGTGATCGGCAATGCCTGGTACGATCGGCAGACGGGACAAGAGGTCTACTGTATCGACGATCCGGAATTTAAGAAGTCTCCGCGTTTAATGTTGGTCCAAAGCTTCGGTGATTGGCTAAAAAACCGATTCCGTGGGGGGAAAGTATTTGCGGCAAGTGGGAAGGATCGTTCTGCAGTGATGCTCGGTGGAAAAAATGCCGATGCCGCTTTTTGGTACGACAAAGGCGATGGTGCGTTCATTACCTCGGCTTACTATAAACGACCCGATTCGAAGTGGCAGAACAGCTACGACCGTGGATGGCTGCGGGAATTCAACGAGCAAAGGAAGCTCGACGACCTATTCGGAACACTCTGGAATGCCTTACCGCTCGACCCAGCCGAAATGGAGAAAGCACAGATCGTCGAGTTTGATCGTGGAGTTTTTCAGAAAAGATTTCCCTACAGCTTAGGTATTTCAACGACGATTCCAGAATCCGAGTTTTATCGCAGTGTGTACGGGTCGCCCTACATGGATCTCTATGTCGCCGATTTTGCAACTACGATCATTGATCGAGAAAAACTCGGACAGCGAGAGACCACAGACATGCTCGCATTGTCGTTTTCTGCCTTAGATACGGTAGGGCATAGTTTTGGACCAAATAGTAGGGAAGTACTTGATACTTTGATTCGACTAGATATGACGCTGGGAGAGTTGTTTAAGCACCTTGATAAGAAGATTGGCCTCGATCACGTGATGATAGTTTTCAGCTCAGACCACGGAGTGCAGCCTTTCCCAGAGCTCTGGCCGCTTCTCGGAAGAGAGATCGGTCATCGGCAGGGCGCGCTCGATGTTGCCTGTGTCCAGCGTGTTTGGCAGAGCCTGCGGGAAAAATTCGGAACGTCGGAGCTGTTGCGTGGGAGCGTCATGTTTAATTTCGAGGCGATGAAGGAGCGAGGTATTTCCGTAGACGAGGTTGAGACGCATATGATTCGCGCCCTTGAAAGCTGCCCAATGATAGAGAAGATGTGGTCGGCCCGTACATTGTCGAACAATGGGTACGATGAAGGGACTCCCTATCTTGAACAATTTCAAAATAGCTTTCATCCGGATCGCAGTTCTGATCTCATTCCACAGCTTAAGCAACTCCACGTGCATCGCATGGGGGATGGCACTGGGCACGGGTCGCCACATGAGTATGATACACATGTACCGCTTATTTTTATGCACCCGAACATTAAGTCCCAAAAAATTGATCGGGAGGTCGCCCTGGTCGATACCGCAGTTACCTTGGCTGGACTTTTGGGATTAGAGCCCCCGAAAGATGTCGACGGAGTGGATCGCTCGGCTCTCGTGCTTCACTAGCCAACCTACATCCGCTCGAGCGGCTGAATGCCGAGTAGCTCGAGGCTCTTGCCGAGTATGACTCGACTCGCTTCAAACAGCGTGAGGCGCGCTACGGCCAAGTCGTTCTCTACGCCGACAACCTTAAGGTCGAGATAGGCTTTTGAGATGCTCTTCGCAAGTTCTAATGCATAGTTGGCAAGCAAATACGGTTCATGTTCTTCGACTGCTCGTTCTACCACTTGTTCAAAGTCGGCCAAGAGTGAGGCGACTTGGAACGCGGCTTCTTCGCTCAGGGCATGTTTGCTAAACTCCGTATCGGGGAGCACGCCATGCGCAGCAGCTTTTTCTTTAATGCCGTTAATACGAGCGTAGGCATACAGAAGATAAGGGCCACTATCACCTTGAAAGGTAAGCGCCGAGTCCCAATCAAAGTGAACGTCCTTAATATTCGTTCGACTGAGGTTGCTAAAGAGAATTGCAGCAAGCGCAACTGCTTTCGCAACTTCTTTCTCGTCGAGATTCTCTGGGCGTTTGCTGACCTGGGTGTGATACGCGTCGAGCGCTCGCTGATACGCTTCATCAAAAAATTCATTCAGTTCGACAAACTGCCCTTCGCCGCGGGTCTTGATCCCCATCACATGGCCGAAAGGGACATGGATAATTTTATCCGCGTAGTCTCGTCCAAGCTCGCGCAAGATGCCCTTGATTTGCTGGAAATGGAGAGTTTGGGGAGCGCCGACGACATACACAGCTCGATCAAACTGAAATGTTTCTGCCCGATATTTAGCGGTTGCAATATCACGGGTGAGGTAGAGCGAGCGACCGTCTGCGGTAAACACTCTTGCGAAGCCGAGCTTCTCTCCCAGGTCCACCCCCAACGCTTTGTCCGATTCCTGGAGAATTCCGGCTTGCTCCAAATCGTTTCGCACGTCGTCGAGTTTGTCGGAGTAGAACGATTCTCCTGTGTAGTGATCGAAACTGACACCAAGGCGGTCATAGGTTTGTTTAAAATAGGCCAAGGAGATTTTAGAGCACCATTTCCAAAAATCGACGGCATAGGCTTCGCCGCTTTCTAGGTCAATGAAGTACTGACGGGCCATTTCGTTGATATCTTTTTCGCCGTCAGCGACCCCTCGTTCTTCTTGCTCGCTTTTGAGCCCGGTTGCCTTGCGGTACGTTTCAAGCAGGCCAAGAACTGAATCGTTCTCCGGTTTCCCCCAGAGCTCACATCCGGCCCAGACGAATCCAAACTGTGTGCCCCAATCTCCAAGATGATTGACGCTATGGGTGTTCCAACAAAGATGCCGATACAGCCGGTCGAGGCAATTCCCGATTAATGTAGCGCGTAAATGGCCGACGTGAAAAGGTTTGGCAATATTCGGACTAGAATACTCAACTACAACGGTTTTGTTGAGCTTGGCGATTTTGGTACTGCCCTCAAGTGCCTCTCGTACCACAGAAGTTGAGAAAAGAGTCCGGTCAAAACGAAAATTCAAAAATGGCCCGGTAGGATTCGCCTCGAGAACTCCAGGAGGCAATTTTATCGCTTCTGCCAATTGCACAGCACATTCTGGTGGAGATTTCTTCCAAAGCTTGGCCAACTGGAAGCAGGGGAATGCGAGGTCACCGAAAGCCTTTTTTTTCGGCGCTTCTAAACTAATCTCCTCGAAAGGAATAGTCGTTTGCTGACTAATTGCCTCAGCAATGGTTTTTCTGAGCTGTAGTTTCATGAGTTCGGGAGTGTAGTTGCTATAAAGCTCGTCGACAAGCTCTCTCCCTTGCGTTATTAGAAGGTCTAGTCCATATTCTGCGGACTTTCACAGTATTACTGGCTCAATGAAACGATTTTTCACCGGGATTCTTATCCTCAGCATTGGTATTTCCACATTCGCGGCAACCATTCGCAGCAGTGCATTCTTGCGCTCGGCATATGCGGGTTCAGGGGAAGAGCCTGTCAATCTGGCAGCAGGAGTTTGGAACGAGGGTAAGGCCGTATTCTCAGATTGGACGGCCTTAGACGTATTGATGAAGGACTATCTGGTCCGCGGTTATGCGCCTGAGCAACCGATCAAGTACAGCCATAAGCTTCACGTCGAAACGTTGGGAATTGAATGTCAGTATTGCCATTCGGGAGTTGCGAAATCTCCCTATGCAACACTCCCGGCGGTTGAAACCTGTATGGGTTGTCACAAGCATGTGAAGACGGATTCTCCCGAAATTAAGAAATTGGCAAAACACTATGAAGAGAAGACTCCTGTTGAATGGGAGCCGGTGAACAATCTTCCTGAACACGTAAACTTTAATCACCAGCGGCACATTAAAGCTGGGGTAAGTTGCCAGAATTGCCACGGCTTGGTGCAGAAGATGGAAGTAGTGGAAAAAGTGTCTTCGCTTAAAATGGGCTTCTGCATAAGTTGTCACCGGGAAAATGGTGCAAGTATTGATTGTGGGGTTTGTCATTACTGATGGCGGAAAAGAAAGGCTATAATCGGCGGGACTTTCTCAAGATAGTTGGTGCAAGCACTGGTGTCGCGGCGGCGGGCTGTGCGCAAGAACTTCCAGAAAAACTCATACCCTATGTAGTGCAACCGGATGATATCATTCCCGGTGTTGCCTCCTGGTATGCCGGCTCCTGCGATGAGTGTGCTGCTGGCTGTGGTACCTTAACTCGCGTGCGAGAGGGGCGGGCGGTTAAGGTCGAAGGTAATCCAAGTCATCCGATTAATCAGGGCGGCCTTTGCGCGATTGGACAATCGACTGTGCAGGGACTCTACGATCCGGACCGTGTACGAGAGCCGCTCGAGCGCACCGTGAATGGCGCATTTAAGCCGATTACATGGGAGCAAGCGATCCAGAAAATTGCTAGTGCAATCTCAGTTGCCGGCAAAGCGAAGAAGCAAAGTGTATTGCTCACCGCTCCTCTGGGCGGCAGTCAAAAAGCCTTGGTGGCTGAATATTCGAAAAATGTCGCGGGGACCCGACACATCTCGTATGAGATGCTCGGCCGAGATGTCATCGACAGTGCAGCGGCACAGTCGTGTGGTGCAGGGTTTCAGCAACACTTTGATCTTTCCAAAGCGGGAACCATTGTTTCGTTTGGAGCGGATTATCTTGAGACTTGGTTGTCACCTGTTGCCAATACCAAGGGATTTTCGAAAGGGCGTAAACCGGATTCGAAGGGCACTATTAGCACGGTGTTTCAAGTGGAGCCGCGACTCTCGCTCACCGCTGCGAACGCTGACCATTGGTATGCAAACGCTCCCGGTACCGAACGACAGATTTTATTGGCCTTGTTGACGGAGATTGTCAAAGGGGACAGCGGGAAAGGTTTGCCTTCCGCAGCGAAAGCGCAGGCAGCCTCAGCTGTTTCGGACGCCAAAGTTGAGACGCTTTTAGATGGCACTGGGATTTCTACTGAGCGACTCAAGAAAATGGCGAAGGCGCTCGTGCAGGCGAAGCATTCGCTAGTGCTATCGGGAGGTGCGGCGACAAGTGGGGCACAGGCAAAGAGCTGTGCGATGATAGCCAACCTCTTGAACTACGTCCTTGGCAATATCGGTCACACAGTGTTGCTCTATCGTGATGGTTCTTCCCCGTCTGAGCAAACCTCTCATCAGCAGCTTCTCGCACTGAGCGAGGAAATGGCCTCGGGTGACAGTACTATCGCAGTTGCAATGCTTTCTGGGGTAAACCCCGTTTATACTCTTCCTTCGAGCAGCGGCTTTGCAAAAGCGCTGAGCACTGTCGGATTGGTGGTGAGTCATAGTACGCACCTCGATGAAACCGCGCTCGCCCACGAGTTGACGGCCTCAAGAGACGCG
>CBDUGV010000019.1:0-30353 GCA_965366815.1 uncultured Bdellovibrionales bacterium
CGAACCCAATCGAGGCAAAGCCTCGATTTAAAAAGACAGAACCATCGATCCTATTTCCCGAACCCAACCGTGACAGCACACAGTTATCAATACCCAAGAACAACACTATCCCCCCCTCTCCGCCACCGAAATCCCCTAAAGAACTACAAGGGGGGATTCGAACCCAATCGAGGCAAAGCCTCGATTTAAAAAGACAGAACCATCGATCCTATTCCCCGAACCCAACCGAGACAGCACACAGTTATCAATACCAAAGAACAACACTATCCCCCCCTCTCCGTTCCGAAATACTTGAGGATTCGTGGGGTAAGTTCAGTGGTTTCGGGTTAGTGGACGTCAGCACCGGACTGTGCACGCACCGTGCGTTGAGTTTCGAAATACCTGATTGCTCGTGGGGTAAGTTCAGTGGTTTCGGGCTGATGGACATCAGCACCCAACTGTGCACGCACCGTGCGTTCAAACGCCACGCAGGCTTAGTGCCGATTATTGTTTTTCTGGGTGAGCTCCGACCGCCTTGAGAACCGGTGGCGTATGTTCATACGCAATGCAGGCTTAGTTCCGATATTCGTTGTTCTTGGTGAACTAGTGATTATTGTTTTTCTGGGTGCACTCGGCTCTCGTTTCTTACCGCACATCCTATTTCCCAGACTTTAGAATCAGAAAGTCGTTTAGCACCAGGGCGTCTAGGCCTGAGGTGTGGAAGGTGCGGATGGCGTCGAAGGGGCTTCTTACTATTGGTTCACCTTTTAGGTTGAACGACGTATTTACCACGGCCGGTACACCGGTCTTTTCTTTGAACTTTGAAATCAAATCCCAGTAGTCGGGGTTTGCTTCTTTCGTCACGGTCTGGGGTCGGGCGGTGTTGTCGACGTGCACGGCGGCGGGGATGCGGGTGGCGTGCTCGGCCTTGACTGGAAAACTGAGAATCATAAATGGGGAGCTTGCGTTCGTCTCGAACATCTCGAAGTAATCAGTATCGAGGACCGAGGGTGCAAAAGGGCGCCATGTTTCTCGATACTTCACCGAGTTGTTTACTTTATCCTGCATTTCCTTGGATCGGCAATTATCGAACGGTTGCCAAGCGCTCGTGCGCCAAACTCCATGCGATTGTTGAAATGTCCAATAATGTTTCCGTCTGCAAGCAATTGGGCAATAGTTTCAGCTCGATTATTCATCCGCTCGTATCCGAGCTTGTATTTTTGAAGACTCGCTTCGATCTCCTCCGCTGTATACTGGTCGCCAAAATAGGGGTGCTGCATGGGAACGGTTGGGAGGCGGCCTTCGGTCATTAGATAGGGGTATAGGGCAGCGCCAAGCGCGGTCCCATCATCTGCCGATGCGGGTTGCACGAAAATACGCTCAACTTCTGGATCGTTTGCTACGAGACCGTTTGCCTTACAGTTCATCGCCACACCCCCGGCAAGACAAACAGAGTGTAGACCGGTTTTTCTGATAGCGTAATGCACTGTGTCGAGCATTGCCCGCTCGCAGTGTTTTTGCACCGCATACGCAATGTCCTTGTGTCGCTGCTCGATCGGCTGATGATCTTGGCGCTTAGGCCCCATTACTCGTTCGATATCGCTCACATCGACAAGGCTCGTCGCCGAGAGGCGAGTGGTATGAACTTTGTAGGGTTCCTCATCGTGAGAAATAAATGAACTCAGATCGACTCCAGGTTGACCAAAGGCTGCAAGCCCCATGACTTTCCATTCGTCTGACAATGCCTTGAAGCCAAGATACGTAGTGAACTTTGCATAGAACAAGCCGAGCGAGTTCGGCCAGCGAATGATCTCAATTGGAGTGAGTTGCCCGTCCCGGCCCAACCATATCGACGATGCCTCAAAGGCACCTCGACCATCTATCACAACGACAGCTGCCTCTTTGAAACCAGAATAGGAAAATGCGCTAATTGCATGTGCGAGATGGTGGTCGCAGAAGTAGATTTTCTTAATTCCAAAAATGCGCTCTAGGGCCCGTGCTCCACCTTGCGACCAAACCCGAGAGAACGCGCTTTTTCCAAACCGCGCCGCTGACATGGGTCCAGTCGCATCGCGCACGGCATCGATTAACGTATACATTGCTGACTTGAGAGGCGGAGACCAAGAGATCGCAGCCGCGTCAATTTGACCCGCCTGCAGTCCGGCATATTCGAGCGCGTTGCCGATTACCTTCTCCGGGAATCGACCATCGTGACAGGTCCGACTAATTCGTTCTTCTGCCGCCGCATAGGTGACCTGCCCGTCCTCAACCAGACAGGCGCTCGTGTCGTGCGAAGCTGGATGAACGCCAAGTATCTTCATTAAAATAGTCTCTTAATTGCGTGTCTTGTATGACTCAATTCGTCTCAGACAGGTTAGATGCAGGTAACCACTTGTAAGACTTCCTCTTTGTTCGCTGCTCATTTACCAGCTCAATCAAGCGCATTCGTCGACCTTGTCACTCACCCCTGGGAGCTGTGCGAGTTGACCACAGGTGCTCAATTGCGCTTCTATCAAGAAAGCTGTGCACGAATTCTCGGCGATTCGCTACAACATCGATAACGGTATCAACTACTACTTTTTAAAGAGGCCTCCTCCGATGCGTAGAACCCTGGCTTTCATTTTCTCCATTCTTCTATGCTTATCTGCCTGTAGCAGCGGTGGAGGGGGTGACGACTCTGGTTCAAACGGCAGCAACAGTTCTGGAGACAACTCGGGCGGATCAGATCAAACTTCGGGTGATCCCGGGAATCAGAATTCCAATTTCGATCCGACAAACACGCAACCGTTCCGGGTAACGACTTACAATGTTGGCTTGCTTCCGGCGTTTGTTCCCTTAGTGAACGACCGCGTCGGTTTGCTCACCTCCGCCCTGGCCGCGTTTGACACCGATGTCCTCTGTCTACAAGAAGTATGGCGCGCCGGAGATCAAGCGAGCTTTCGATCGGCACTTGCTGGAGCATTTCCGTTTCTTGCAGAAGCACCATTTCGCCAAAAGTTCGCCAGTCAATCACCAGCCTGCGAGCTCAACGATTTTGAACCAATCGCTTCCTGCTTGCTTTCTAACTGTCTCCTCACAGGACGCGATCTCGTTGAATGTGGGGTAAATGAGTGTACGGGTGAAGTGGAGGCACTGGCGGCAAATGATCCACAATGTGCTGCCGCTGTGTTTGCACAAATTGGTAGATCTTCGTCGGAGATTTTTGAGCTCCAGGATGAGTTACTTAGCGGCTCCCAGCGGGCCGGGCTTTTCGCCTTTGATGGTTCAAGCGGCACCCTGTTGTTCTCTAAGTTTCCGCTCTCCAATATACAAGTACTGGACTTCTTTGATATCTCCACCTCTAGCAGACGGGTGGCGCTTTTTGCGACGGTTACTAGTAATGGCGTTTCTCAAAACGTTGGATGTACGCACCTCACTTCTAATCTTGAAGGATTGCTGCCCTACACAGGGTCATTCGGCTCCTGGGAAGAGGAGGCTCGAGCCCAGGCGGGAAATTTGGTTGAGTTCTCTGAAGCCTACGCAGGCGGCAACCCAGTCTTCCTCGCAGGTGATTTTAACTGTAGTTTAGGAAATGGCCAGACCGGTGCGGGAAGCGATTTCGCTTCTGTTTGCAACACCATCCTCGGCAATGGCTATCGAGACTTAGCTGCAGAGCAGATCCCTTGTTCGTTCTGTAGTAGCAATGCACTCAATCAACAAAACACCGCTGTCGCCGGTACGGGCAACTTTTTGCTGGATCATGTGTTTAGCCGCAATACAATCTTTGCCCCGAGCTCGGTTCGCCTAGATTTTCAGCAAGCCGTCTCTACTGGCAGTCTGTCCGACCATTTCGGCGTCACACTCACGACTCCGGTGCCAGGGCCTTAGCCACCGAAGCCAAAATAATGATTTTGAGCACTTAGCTGCCTTGATTAAGCCCATTCCAGCAGGTAAAATTATCGGGATGGTCGGGGGGTATTTTTAGCCTAAGCCCTATTGAGGGCTGGCCAATGGCAGCTGAGAGCAGAATTATTTGAGGTTTTTATGCCCGTAAGACCAGTCTCCCCAAGAGAGGAATACCTGCGAGGACTTCGCGAGTCGCAAGGAAACTTCCTATCGAAGCTATTTAGTATCCCCACGATATTTATGCTCCTACTCAAGTTCTGTTTTTTCTGGTTGGTCTATACCTTCATTATCAGCTCGGTATAGGGACACTTGTGCCTCCCCTTTCATTTTTGACCACCCCCCATTCCGGGGCAACCGACTCTGTTTGACAGGGCAATCAGAATATAGCTAATGCCTAAGTGGTCTAAGCACGCACACTGCAACCAATCTATTCCAGGGAGATATAGAATGAAGATCATCGTCCAATCCATACTGACCATTTGCACAGTGGTTGTGTTGTCTTCGAGTACCGCACTTGCGGCGACTTACAAGATCGACACGACTCACGCCCAGATTGAATTCAAGGTGAAACACTTGGGTATTAGTTCGGTGAAAGGTGTCTTTACAGAATTTGAAGGAACGTTTGACTACGATCCAAATAATGTTGCCGCCTCAAAGACCAGCGCTCAAATTAAAGCGGCGAGTATCGATACCTCCAACAAGAAGCGCGACGACCATCTGCGATCTGAAGATTTTCTTAACGCAGAAGCCAAACCGGAAATTTCTTTTGTATCAAAGGAAATAAAAAACATAGATGGTTCCAACTTTACAATTGTTGGAGATCTAACGATTCGCGGGGTAACGAAACCTGTTGAGCTCGAAACAGAATTTGGTGGTGAGGCAAAAGACCCCTGGGGCAATGAGCGAGCCGCCTTCCATGCAAAAACTACTATCAACCGAAAGGATTTCGGCATCGTTTGGAATAAGGTGTTAGAGACCGGCGGGCTCGTCGTTGGTGAGGACGTTAAAGTAGAAATCGACATTGAAGGCATCAAGCAGTAGGTAGCCCGTATCACCCTTTTTAAACCACGTAGTCCTAGAGGCCTCCTCTGAGACTACGTGGCATATCCTTCCTTAATTGCTCAGAAAAAATCGTCAATAAGTTGTAAAAACTGCAAGACCAGGCCCTACCTTTCCCTGCTCCAGCCGCATAACAGATATAGAGTGCAGGCTGATACACTCCTGCGAACCGATTAGCGAGAGCCCATCTATGAAGCCGTTATTATTGGCATTTTCCTTTATCCGTGTACCGAGGCTTTTCGTCTCCCTCCTCTTTTGGCCAATGGTAATTGGTCTGTTTATCGCACTTGGGCAAATCTTCGTCTCCAGCGCCTACCTCGGTCTCGTCAACGAATCTTCCGGCGATTTTAAGAAGCGAGTGACCAATGAATCTGGTGAGATTGAGTGGCTGCGCGTCCAACTCTACGGAACTAGTAAGCCCCTTCCCGATCCGATTATTTGCCGCTGGAGTAACGCAGCTACCCCCCCAAGCGATGAATGCAAGCTGCAAAGGCTCGATGTAAGCGTCCATGTTCAAAACCCGCTCGAATACGACCCCGCAGAACTTGTGGCATTTTTTCTTGGCTCAACTCGAGCAATCCATCTTTGCCAAAGTTGTGAAACAGACATCGTGATCAACGAACGTGGTGGGGAACGTAGCGCAAACGTCCGCAGCATTTCCGCAATGGGTGTGTACGCACTCACCGATTCAGTAAACAACTCTCAAGTAAACTCTCACTTTGTCCAAGCGAAGGAAGCGATTGAGAAACTCAAAGCTTCAAGTGGAACTATCTACTTTGAGCCAGTCGGCGTCGACCAACCAATCAACGTCTCAGAAGCGACAAAAACGATGATACTTATCATCAACACAGCTCTGCTGATAATAGTAACACTGTGGCTTTCGCTCAAAGGACATCGAAAGGTCCTTGATTACTTTGCCCGAAACGATGCGCTCTTACCGCTCGTTGCCAGCTGTGGAAAGAACACCTTTTACGCTTCTCTTTGGATTATCACGCTTTTTCGAGTTGCCTTTTTCCTTCTGATGGCGACACCACCAACTATTCTGATTTACGCGGAAACTGTTTCTGATGAGACCATGTCGGTCTTCATCGGTGATAAGGCCGAATTCATACTTTGGCTTCTTGCCATTCTCGCGAGTCTTTCGTCCCTAACAATTATCGCCTCTATCGCTGAACTCAAGCATCGCCATTCGTGGGTCAGTTTCATGTATCGCTATGTGCCCATATTGCTCTGCCTGATTGGCACAGTTGTCTGGGCGGCAACGCTCGTCATGCCAGGCGAGCATATTACCATGCTTCGAAACTGCATCACTGCCATACCAATTTTCGGAATTAGTCCCCTGTTGTTGTCACCACTCATTTCAGTCGATACATCGCTTCTGACTGCCCACTCTGCCCTTGCGAGCGTGTTAGTAGTAATCGTCCTTCGCCTGAATTCACGTTGGTTCGCAGCCCACTTGGAGGAGATCTAGAATGGCCGTTTCGCACTCTCATGAATCAGGAATCCTCGAGCTCAAAGCACGCGATTTACAGCTTGCCTACGGAAAACTGGTCGCTCTCGATGTGCCGAACCTCGTTGCTCAGGGGAAAATCATTGCGATCATTGGCCACAATGGCTCGGGCAAATCTACTTTTATTAAATCGATCTTGCAGTTAATGTTGCCGCGTCAGGGTGAGGTAGAAGCGAATTGGATCCGAGGAGGTGAACGCACTCCCCTTGTCCCAGAGCATCACATGGCTTTCTCACAAGAGAATGGCGGTGTCTTCGCTGATATCAAGGTGGAAAGCTATATTAAGCTCTGGTGTAGAATAAAGCACCGCAATGCCAACTACTATAAGCAGTTTGGCAGCCACTACCTGGAGCAGCTCGACATCGTGCCTCTGCTCAATAAGCTCGGCCGCGAACTCTCCAAAGGGCAACGCCGCCGGGTCCAAGCCGCTGTTGGCTTCTTTACTCACCCAAAATTGTTTCTATTCGACGAACCCTTTGATGGTTTGGATATAGGCCAATCAACGCAGCTCGCAACTATTATGCAAAACGAGTCGCATAAGATGTCGATGATCATTTCCTCACATCGCATGGAAGTCGTAGAGCGTCTCGCAGACCTCATTCTTGTCTTACGTGATGGGAAAATTTTCACGATGGGTACGGTGGAGCAAGTATGCCAAGATCTCTGCGGCAGCAGTGTCGCGGTGAGCCATTCCCCAGATGTACAACTTGAATTGCTGAGTCTTCTCCCAAGTATTCGAGAAGAATTTTACACCTGTCTGGTAAATCACATCGGTGATCGACTCACAGTTACTGGCAGCGACGTATCATTGCAGTCCGTAAAGTCGTTTTTTATTAAAAAGAAGATCGAGGGTGTGTTGCTCAACGAAGTCAAACCCTCGCTCGTCGATGCGATGCACTACCATTTGAACAATATTATGTAAGTAAGGTAGTATCTGCATCGATGAATAGTATCGCACTCACGATTGCAGGCTCAGACCCAAGCGGCGGCGCCGGCCTGCAAGCTGACATCCGAACATTTCAAGAGATTGGTGTCTTCGGAACGAGCGTGGTCGCCCTCTTGACCGTACAGAACTCAATCAAAGTATATGACGTGCAAGTCTGCGAGGCGGATTTTGTTTCTTCTCAAATTCGTGCGCTACTGGAAGATCTACCACCGCAGGCAATCAAGACAGGTGCGCTGGGGAGCGCTGCAAACATTGCAGCAATAGTAGAACTGTCGCGATCATGGCAGGCCCCACTAGTAGTCGATCCAGTGATGCTAAGCAGCAGTGGAGCCGTGCTCCTCGATCCAGATGCGCAGCAATTGCTAATCAACGAATTGCTTCCGAGAACGCTACTCGTAACTCCTAACATTGCTGAGGCAGAACGAATAAGTGGTATCGCCATTCAGTCGATCGAAGATATGAAGCAAGCCGCCCGACAGATTGCGGCACGCGGCCCCGAGAATGTCCTGATTACCGGCGGCCACTTGTGTGATCAAAATTCTTCAACGGTCTCTGATGTCTTGTTTGCCGCTGGTGAACTTCAGGTTCTTAGCGAGGATCGATCCGCGGTTTCGGCCGGAGAGGTTCACGGAACCGGGTGTGTGCTTTCGGCGGCAGTGACGGCTTATTTGGCCCTGGGCGAACCACTCCCGCAGGCGGTACGCTACGCCAAGCAGTTCACTACTCAGGCGATTACACGTAGCCGTGCACTAGGGTCAGGCTCGGCTGTAATGACCCTGAAATAATAAGACAGTAAAATGCAGCGCCAACCTGGGCGCAACTACCTAAAATAGAATTTCCAGCTAATCGCAGTTACGCAATTCTGCTTCTGCTTGGAGCCAGTTCTGCTCCGCACATCCATCTGGACAGCCTTGCTCTTGCCAGATCTGCCAAGCTCGCTCGGCAATCTGTTGAGTCGCTGGTTCCTGATGTTTTGTGGGCTTAGCTGCTATTTTGGGTGTTCGAAGCGGGGTCGTTTCGCTGGTCTTAGCAGAAGTTCGCTTTTTTCGAACAGTCTTTAGTTGTTTTTCTTCTGTTGCAGTAGTCATAGTATATTCCTGCGCGTCAAATTTCAGACAATGACAATACCAGTTTGGCTGACTAATTCAATTTAGATTAATATCCGTCCTTTTCGCGGCAAATCGCATCACAACGATAAGTGGAACCACTGACACATTATGCGCATTACTAAACTCATAAAACTCACCGATGCTGCGATGCGGCATACCATCAATATACAAGCTCTTGCGACAGTATTGAATACCGCGGATCCTGCTGCAATTTTGGTAATACAACGGGATCCACCACAAACGAGCGATACATTTATCTCGCAGCTCAATGAACTGGGAATACCGACGTCTGAGCTCGATGCCGAACTACTTGCGTCCTCGACTGCAGCTACGCTTGCCGAGCACATTCTATCAGAATTGAAAGCGCACAATGGCAGGCTCCCGATCATTTCAGAAGAGCATATCCCAGGAGACGAAGCATATAAGAATCGTTTTATCGGAGAACTCGCTGTTGCGTTGAACGTTGATGAAATTCAACTCTGGTCTCGAAGTCACGGGTTTTTTACCGCCGATCCGCGAATAGTCGAACAAGCCTTCACCATTTCAGAACTCAGCTACGAGGAGGCCCTTGAACTCGGGCACGCTGGAGCGCGCGCTCTTTGCCCGCCGCTCCTGGCTCCAGCTCGCGATGCTGCGATACCGATTCGCATTGTCTCAGCGGTAGAACCCGATGGTGCAAGTACGCTCATTCACCGCAACGTTGCTAAAGCGACTATTCCGGTAACGGGATTCTCCTCGATATCAGCGGTCGCCTTATTGCGACTTGAAGGCACAGGATTGCTCGATTCCGTCGGCATGGCAGAGCGTGTATTTCGCAGCCTTGCTCTTGCAAGAATTAGTATTCTCTTTATTTCGCAAACAGTATCAGAGCACTCTATCTCAATTGCCGTTGCAGCAGACAAAGGCGAGGAGGCTCAACGAGCGCTGCAGGAGGAATTTTCTGCTGAATGCGAAGCGAAAGAGTTGGCCCCTATCCTCGCTGAAACAGATTCTGCCGTCGTCGCCGTTACCGGTGAGAACATGTTGGGGCAAGCAGGAGTTTCAGCAAAACTCTTTCACGCGCTTGGTCAAAACGGCATCAATATTCGAGCTATCGCCCAAGGCTCTTCGGAACGCAATATCTCACTCATTGTGGCGAAACGAGATGAGGCGAAAGCACTAAACACCCTGCACGATGCGTTCTTCCTCTCGCCGATGAAAACAGTCCATCTCTTTTTGATTGGCACTGGGCAGGTTGGGGCAACCCTGCTCACGCAGATCAAAGAGCAGCGCGAAGTCCTCGCCGCACGGGGGGTTCAATTGCGAGTCGTTTGTCTGGCAAATAGCCGCAAGATGCTATTCAATGAACAAGGGATCGATTTAGACAACTGGGCAGAGGCTGTCGAGAGTGTTGGTGTCGCGTCTCGATTGCAAGAGTTGATCGATCGCGTAGAGCAGCTCAATCTATCAAACAGCATTTTTATCGACTGCACCGCAAGCGAAGAAGTCGCTCGAACCTATGAACAACTGCTCTCTAAAAGCATATCAGTCGTTACTCCAAATAAGAAAGCGCATTCTGGCACCTCAGAGCGGTATCACACACTACGCGCCCTAGCCTCAAACGCCGACGTAAAGTTTTACTACGAGACAACAGTCGGCGCTGGACTTCCGGTAATCGGCACACTTCACGATCTTCTTGCCAGCGGCGATCAAGTCCAGCAAGTTGAAGCAGTGCTTTCTGGAACTTTGAGTTACTTGTTTAACTCATTTACCGGAGAGATTCCTTTCAGTGCCATAGTTCGCGAAGCACGTGAGCGCGGTTTTACTGAACCCGACCCACGAGATGACCTCAGCGGGACCGACGTAGCCCGAAAATTGCTCATTCTCTCTCGCGAAATCGGCTGGCCGCTTGAGCTAGATACCATCTCCGTTGAGTCGCTCGTTCCCGAGTGTTGTGAGGCCGGCTGCTCAGTTGAGGCATTTTTAGATCAGCTAGAAGATGCTGATGCCGAATTTGAGGCACGCCGAGCACAGGCTGCGGCTGAAGATTCAGTCCTGCGATACATCGGGCGACTGAGTACTGGTGAGGCGAGTGTTTCCCTGCAAGCAGTTTCTAGAGATCATCCGTTTTATCAACTCTCAGGAAGTGATAACATTATTGCTTTTTCCACGCAGCGCTACCTTGAGCGGCCGCTTGTCGTCCAAGGACCCGGGGCTGGTACAGAGGTGACCGCGGCCGGAGTACTTGCCGATGTTCTACGCGTGGTCAGTTACCTCGAGTAAAGGTAGGAGAAAGTGGTAATTACACTGATAGGATTGTCGGGAAGCGGCAAATCTCATTTCGCTCAGCGCATGGCCTCTGAAAAAGGGTTTCGGCACAAAGCCGTCGATGACCTTATTATCGAACGCCTTAAGCAACAGCCTGAGAATACATCGATACAAAGTCTTGAAGACGTCGCGAAATGGCTCGGGCAACCGAGCGAACCTACCTTTCGTGAGCGAGAAGCTGAATATCTCGCCCTCGAGCGAACAATCACCGAAGAGCTTATCGCGGAGCTTGGTGACGACGGCTGGAATATCCCAGAGAATACTGTAATTGACACAACCGGAAGCGCTATCTATCTGGGAGATAGCCTTATGTCGGCCCTCGCGAAACGCTCCCGCATTGTCTATCTTGCTATTCCGGAATCTGAGTACGAATTCATGTATCAGCAATACTATGAAGATCCGAAGCCTGTCATTTGGGGCACTCAGTACGAACCCCGGGCAGGAGAATCGGCAGAAGAGACAATGCGGCGCTGCTATCCAAAGTTGATCACCTGGCGCGCCGCACAGTATAAAAAGTATTCCGACATGATGATGATAATGGATCGCAAAAATCGCGACCGCATGTCGATTAGTCGCTTTCTTCGCCTTGCCGGAGCGAAATGAACTATTACAGCACTCGAAACAAAAACAGTGCAGTTTCTGCTCGACAGGCAGTGCTACTCGGTCTCGCTCCAGATGGCGGCCTATTCATGCCACAACATATTCCCCAATTTCCTCGCGAGGTATTGTTCGATCAAAACAGCGACATCGAAATCTTGACACGAGTACTTCACCCTTATTTTTCCGAAGAATTTTCTCTGACCACGCTCTCCGAACTTCTTTCAGATACTATTTCTTTTGGTGCCCCACTCCATCAACTTGATCCCCATACCTTTGTCCTTGAACTTTTTCATGGACCGACTGCTGCATTTAAAGACTTCGGTGCCCGATGTATGGCGCGTCTCGTTTCTCATTTTTGCCGCGATGAAGATAATCTGCTCACGGTTCTAGTTGCGACCTCTGGTGATACGGGGGGTGCAGTTGCAGCTGGATTTCACAAAGTCCCGGGAGTACGAGTCGTCGTATTGTATCCAAGTGCTCAGATAAGCCCTCTGCAAGAGAAACAGCTCACAACACTTGGTGACAACATTCACGCTTTCGAGATCGAAGGTACATTCGACGACTGTCAATCGCTAGTGAAGCAATCGTTTCTCGATCGCCAACTCGCTGAGGCCTTGCACATTACTAGTGCGAACTCTATCAACATTGCTCGATTGCTCCCCCAATCGCTCTACTACATTCTTGCCGCGAGACAGCTCCGGCAGATCGCTGGTCACGAAAGTGCCGTTCCGACATTTTCTGTCCCCTCGGGCAATTTCGGCAACCTCACCGGTGGACTGTTGGCCCAACGAATGGGGCTTCCGATACAAGGCTTTATTGCCGCGACCAACAGCAATGACGTTTTCCCTCAATACTTAATGAGTGGTCAGTTTCAACCCGAACCATCAAAGCGCACCATCTCGAATGCGATGGATGTCGGCAATCCGAGCAATTTCGAAAGAATCACTGACTTGTTTGACTCCTCCTTGGATGCCATCCGAGAGGTGCTCGTCGGACAGGCATTTAGCGATCAAGAGACCCGCCGGGCAATAGCGGAGGTCGCTGCGAACCATGAATATTTGTTGGATCCACATGGCGCAGTAGCTTTTCTTGGACTACGAGAACTCCACCAACAAAATCATGGTCCTGGAATTCTGTTGGCGACAGCCCATCCGGCGAAATTCATTGAGGTAATGGAAGAGGTCGTCCCCGGTCAAACGAGCATGCCAAAGCGACTAAGTGACGTTCTCAAACTGCCAAAACAGGCACGCCAACTCCCGGCGTGCTTCGAAACGTTGAAGAACCATCTGATGGAATTGTAGATATAAGTACATATCTGGTTCCATCTGTCTGAAACCGCTCGCTGCTTTAGAAATCACCCTAATCTGCCGAAAATATAGACAGCAAGCCCGGCTATTGCCCTCTCGGAAAGAGTAATGAAATGCCCTAGATGCAGTCTCACATTCTCTTGTCAGCGCGATCAGTGTCCACGCTGTGGGCTCGATGTGGAGTCTCGCAAGCAGAGTCTCGGCATTCGTCCGCCTCGAAGATCAAACCTCACGCCCGATCAACAAATGCTCAAAGAGGCGAGAAAAGCAAGAACCAAAACTCGAAGCCGCAGTACAATCTCGAGTGAAACTACCGTTTCAATGACAGTCGAGGAGCTTGCCGCTCAACAAGCGGCCCTTACCAGAACACGCAGCAAGAAACTGGCTCAGCGTGAAGAAGCTGCGAAACGGGACGTAACAGATTTGCTCGACGGTTTAAAGGATATCCGTAGTTCCAAACCAGCCCATTCTTCCGGTGGCTACCCTGCCGTAACGGAATCAGCAATACTATCTCAAGCGTTTGGGTCTGGGACACGAAAAGCAACGGGAAACAACGAAGTCGAATTTGACCTTATAGCTGAATGCACCGAGCCCCATTTGGTCAACAATGGGGTAAAAGTTGGGAGCTCCGGCGAAAACTCTACAGCAACAGAGCTCAAGGAACCACCAACTGCGATACGAAACCTCTTTGACCAAATAAAGACCCCGGACTCTAGTGATATTGAAGCGACATTTCACGATTTGAAATCAGCTTGGGATTTGGAGGACGGTGAGGACGTTGATGCATCTGGTCAAAAACCAGCAGTAGACGACGCTCCACTCCAGGTCGACTTTACTGATCTCGTAGAGGACACGCCGCTGGAAATCGAGTTTTCTGAACTTGTAGTAGACAGCAATAGCGAAGTCGATGCCCGGAGAGAAGATGAACTCGGAAAAAATATTGAAGATCAATACATAGAACTACCGAGCGCGCACAATCATCTCCAAGCGAAGGCCGACACCCCGCTCTCAAATCCCACGGCACAATCTTCAAGCAAAAAACCTGCTGTAACCGCCGAGTCTTCTATTCCCGGCGGCAAGTCGTTAGAAGAGCTCGCGGCCATGCAGTTTGGCGATACTAGTGACCACAGCACTTCCCCGAACGCAAAGAGTCAATCAGCGATTGGCACTACCTTCCTAAAGGATCTGACTGAGACGTTCAAGGAGATCGAGTCAAAGACTTCCGACCCGACTATCCTCGGGCCAGAAATTGAATCGAAGAACTAGACGCTATTCTTCCCAGATTTCTCGCTTAAAAATTGGAGGACCGACGGATTCCTGCTTGGCGTACTTTCCCGTATCGTCATACGCTTCATCGGCTGGCGTCTTGAGTTCGAAAACCGCGGCACGTGCTATCTTCATGCGCGGATAGAGTAAAATGGCGTTGGCGCCATGATTCGCTAGCTCGAGCGTTACCGCTCTATTTCTGTGCCCCGGGTACACAAGCATTGCGGTTTGCACGATAGTTAAACCTATTCGAGCCAGCGTACTTCGCCCTTCGATCAGGAAACCAAGACTATTACCCACACTTACTTTTTCAAAAGTCGAACCTAAGACAAAGTCTCCCGGCTCAAGCGTAAACGGTTGGTCTTCCATCAGCAGTATCGAATCGTACTCCGGCAGAACGCCGTTTTTCACATCTACCACCCGCCCCGGTTTCGGACGGAGTAACTCGAAGCCAAGATGCAGCGTCACTCCCGCTGGCCGAATAGCGCCCTCGTGATGCGGGTCGACCTTCAGCTCCCCTTCGGCAATCGCTTTGCGAATATCTTTGTCAGAAAACATCATCGGTAGGCTATATCCTCCTGTCGTCAATACGTGACCACTCAGTCCGCGACCAAGCGGGTCGGGGTATTATATCAATACTAAAGAATACTCGTTTGCAAAGGTATTATATGTCACATTGACGATTCTAGACCCTGAATCGTGTTTGGGTTGTTTCAGTAAGGTAGATCGGTATGTCTAAGATAATATTTGAGCCTTTTCGTATTAAGGTTGTTGAGCCAATCAAGGTATCGACTGTTGAAGAACGTCGTCAGTGGATAGCCGATGCTGGCTACAACGTCTTCAATCTGCGCTCGGAGCAGGTGATGGTCGACTTGCTTACCGATTCCGGGACCGCAGCAATGAGCCAAGAACAATGGGCGGCGATGCAAGCCGCTGACGAGAGCTATGCTGGTAGTCGTGACTTCTTCACACTAGAGCAGGTCGCTCAGGATATTTTTGGAAAGAAGATAATTATCCCAGTCCATCAAGGTCGCGCAGCAGAACATCTCGTATTCTCCACGCTGGTCCAAGACGGACAGCTTATTCCATCCAATGGTCATTTTGATACTACCGCAGCAAACATCGAAGACAACGGTGCAACGGCGATCAATTTGCCAGTACCTGAAGCGAAGGAATTGCAAGGCACATTCCCCTTCAAAGGCAACATGAATCTCGACGCACTAGAGCAGCTATTGGCTGAGTCGGTGGATCGAATTCCCTTTGTCATGGTTACCATCACAAACAACACGGGCGGTGGACAACCAGTGAGCGTTGCCAACGTAGAGGCTGTCCGCACAATCTGTGATCAGTTCAAAAAGCCATTGATTATTGACGCCTGTCGTTTTGCGGAGAACGCACATTTTGTAAAACGCCGAGACCATTCTGTTGCAAATCTCACGAGCAAAGAAATTGCCGCAAGAATATTTGCTTGCGCCTCAATAATTACTTTTTCGGGCAAGAAAGATGCGTTGTCGAATATTGGGGGCTTAGTCGCGCTCGACGATGAGATTCTTGCCGAACAGCTTAAGAATCGGCTCGTGATAACCGAAGGGTTTGCAACTTACGGTGGTCTTTCCGGACGCGACCTGGCGGCAATGGCGCAGGGGCTTAGAGAAGTATTAGACGAGGAATATCTCACGTATCGTTTGCGAACTATCGAATGGACCGCGGAGCGTCTCTCTCGGGCTGGCGTACCCGTCCTTCTCCCTTCGGGTGGCCATGGGGTGTATATCGATGCAGGCCGCTTTTTCTCGAAGATTCCACCAGAGGAGTTTCCCGGAATTTCTCTCGTAACCGAGCTCTATATCCGCGGTGGGATTAGATCCGCGGAACTCGGCAACGTCGCCTTTGGGCACAAAAACGAAGATGGCAAGATGGTTTTCCCCGAGTTTGATTTTGTTAGATTCGCCTTTCCAAGACGAGTCTATACCGAGGCACACAGCGCTTACTTAGTAGAAACTATTCTCGAGGTCTTTTCTGAACGCGATTCGATCTCGGGGTACCGCTTCAAGAAAGAGGCACCCGTGATGCGGCATTTCCGCTCTACGTTTGAACCGGTTTAGCGCGAACGCGAATATTGATCGACTCAACGAACAAAGAAAAGCCAATCGCAAAATAAATATACCCCTTCTCTATATGTTTGCCGAGCCCTTCGGCGACCAACATCACACCAATGAGAAGCAGAAATGAAAGCGCGAGCACTTTAAAGGTCGGGTGCTTCTCAATGAACTCTCCCACTGCTTTCGCAAAAAACAACATCACCGCGACGGCAATAATGATTGCAGTGCACATCACGGTCAGGTTGTCAGCCATACCAATAGCGGTAATCACTGAATCAAGAGAGAAGATGATATCGAGTATTGCGATCTGAGCAATCGCCCCAGCAAAAGAAGCCGCTCCAGTTGTCGATGAGCCCCCAGCCTCTTCCTCCATCCGTTCGTGAATCTCGTAGGTGGCTTTCGCGATTAGAAACAAACCTCCGACGAGCAAAATAATGTCCCTTCCCGAGACAGGGTGTCCCAAAACCGCAAAAAACGGCTCGGTCAGCAACATGATCCAATTGATTGCAAACAAAAGGAGCAACCGTGAAATCATCGCCACAGCAAGACCGATCCGGCGCGCCAGTTCGCGACGGCTTTCTTCGAGTTTACCCACCAATATCGAGATAAAAACGATATTGTCGATGCCGAGCACGATCTCCAGTGCCGTTAGGGTAAAGAGAGCAATCGCATTTTCTACAGTAAACAGTTCCATCGCGTCCCAATGTGACCGATGATTGTCACCAAAGCAACTAGGAAATCGTCCATTACGCACTAGGGGGTTTACGGACTCTTTTCATGGCGGTATATAGCTGAAAGCAATTAATTGTCGTAGCATCGGTTCTCGACCGAATAGCCACTGGAGCCTCTCACATGAATTCTTTTCGATTACTACTATTCGCGTTTCTCGTTGCCGCCACCTGCTCTTGCACCGCCGGTAAAACTAAGATTCGTTTGGCAAGCGACTATCAAACGTTGCCAATGCCATCATTCGTAACTCAAGATGCCGCTCGAAGCGGACAACTGCCAAAGTTTGCACAAATTCGTGTATACGAATTAACCAAGGACTGCACACTGCCGAACTGCCCAATCGTTTGGGATGTCGTAGTTCCCGAAGATCATAGCCCGACTGAGTTTGTCTATGGGGGCTTTCCTGGGTTTGGTTCACAGACAGTAATTTCTGCTCAACCCTTGCAGCCGGATCGGCGCTACCTCCTTATGACACTTCCGAGCGAATTTGGTGTCCAATCAGGCGGCGGTGATTTCTACTTTCGTGTCACTCCCGAAGGTGAAGTGCTAGCCGACTAGATTCCACGACCGCATGACGTTTGAAGAAAAGCTACGCAACTACGCCGACTTGTTGATCTCGGTTGGGCTCAACGTCCAACCTGGTCAATCGGTGCAAATTACCGCTGAAGTCATTCACCGGGATCTAGTAGTCTTACTTACTGAGCTCGCCTACAAGAAAGGGGCTCAGTTCGTAAATGTAGATTTAGTGGATAGCCGGGTGCGGCGAAATCGCATCCTCTATAGTGCCGAAGAACATCTCACCTTTGTACCGGAATTTAAGGAACTCAAATTAAGAAATCTCGTTGATAGTACAGGCGCGAACTTGCGTCTGCTCGGAAGTGAAGATCCCGACATATTGTCTGACCTTGATCCGGCAAAAATCAATATCACCCAGCTCAACCTACGCCGAAAGATTAGCTACTTCTATGACGAGGGAATCGGGAAATCGAAGGTTCATTGGACCGTTGCCGCTGCCGCAACACCAGGCTGGGCAGCCAAGCTCTACCCTGAACTCAAACCCGAAGAAGGATGTGACAAATTATGGGAAACTATATTTCGCATCTGTCGCGCCGACCAACCGAACTGTATTGAGCTTTGGCAACAACACAATGAGCGGCTAATCGCTCGAGGCGCGCAGCTCACGAGTCTCGGAATTGATTGTCTCCACTTTAAAGGACCCGGTACCGATCTGAAGGTGTATCTCTCAGATAAGGCTCAGTTTCGAGCTGGGACTGACATGAGCCCTCGAGGAGTTCCTTTCGAAGCAAATATCCCTACCGAAGAAGTGTTCACTACTCCTGATTACAGAAAAACAACTGGCACGGTAGCGGCCACACGGCCGTTTCTCGTCAATGGAAAGCTTGTTACCGACTTGCAGATCACCTTCACCAATGGGGTTATTTCTGAGTTTTCCGCAACTGAGGGCGAAGATACCTTCCGTGAGTATATTGCCAGCGATGAAGGCGCATCGAGACTGGGCGAAGTCGCCTTAGTCGGCATCGATTCTCCCGTGTATAAGAGTGGCGAAGTCTTTCAAGAGATTCTCTACGATGAGAACGCAGCCTGTCATGTCGCGATTGGCTCTGCCTACAAGTTTTGTCTCGAGGGGGGAGATACGATGACCCCCGATGAACTACAGGCAATCGGTTGCAACGAGAGTAAGACTCATACAGATATCATGATTTCATCGGAACAAGTCGATGTAACCGCGACCACTCGTTCAGGCGATACTGTACAGCTCATCACCGCTGGAGAATGGAGCAGCTAGAGCTAGTTTCCGTGTTTTTCTTATTCGAAATCATCTAGCAAAAAACTACCTTTATACCAAAGGCCGCGAAACTCGAACCGCCGCCCTGTACGGCTTCGACTCCGATACCGCTGCTCCGTGATTGAGGCAGTTTTTACATAAGCCATCGTATGAAACGGTCTACGCACTGCTACCCCCTTGAATAACTCTTTTCTCTGTCGACCATCGATACGAAATAAAATCCGTTGGAAATTCTGATTCGGGTTCCAAGAATCGGCCGAAACAATATTGCCAAAGCCGCGAAAGCTCTGATTGTCGAGCATCGCGTCTTCAATCTCACCGCGAAACGCCTGCACCCCCACATCTGGATTGTTCGAGAGAAGGCAGCGGCGCTCGCGCACAAAGCGATTCTTTCCGTAGAGATCAGAAACTCGAGTGCAGGCGTCTTCAACATCGTTATCAGGGGCGATTGTGAGCAAACCGCATGGCACCACCGTCCACACATTTGGTGAAACATACCGCATGAACGCAAAGTATTTCTTCCGATCATCACGCACGCGCAGCAATTTCGTCTCGTGTCGCAAGCTCTGCTGCTTTTTGATATCGAACCCATCGATCAGCGGATGTTTTACAAACTCGTCGAACGTAAACTGAAAGCCGCGGATTGCGTAGCCCTGGGGATGTACCCCACCGAGAAATCTCGACTTCTTCAAAACCGCAATCGCATCGCTGGTGGTAACTAGCTCCAAGAGCGGCTTCCCATCTTTACACGACTCTGCCTCCACCATTGGGCAGCACCATAGAGTAAGACTTAGGAAGGACACTAGAAGTTGTACTTTCATCCAACTGACCGAAGCGGTTTTTGCAACGCTATGCTCGACGCTTCATCCGCTCGGCATAGCGCGCGTCTGGACATAGACTTGGAATAGGAAGTCCCATCGTACGATAAAACTTCAGCTCTTGCGCTGTTATGCGAAAATTCTTACCGCTCTGCTCACAAGCAAGCAAGTCTTTGCTAATCTCATCGCCGACTTGAGCAATATCATCAGGAACCACAATTGCTTGCGCCTGATACTCCTTCGGATCAGCTTCCCGCCAGCGGTAGCCAAGTCCCTCAGCCTCAGCTTTTGGCAAAGGAAAGCGCTCCAGCGCCACTGACTCGTTGTAGGCAAAGGGGGAAAGGGACGCCGGGAAGAATTGCCCCCATTCTCCCGTCTTCTTCATATGCTCAACTATCGCATCTCTGAGCTTCTCGTACTCCTGTGGCGAATACTCTTTGTTCAAAATGCAGTGCTTTTTACGCTTTAGACCAATACAACCGAAAATATCTTGAGAATGAAAGCAGAGATCGCTGTAAAGAGCATACCCACTATCTGATACAAATGTGCAGAAGGCCCCAAAATTGAGATTTTCCACGCCTACTGACTCGTACACCCACTCGCTCGTTCCCATTCCATAGATTCCTGCACAGTGATGGCTTTCGAAAATCCAAGTACAATGTGCGCATTCCTGAATCTCAAAAGAGTCGTGACAGTCCTGGCAATTCTGCGCATTGATCAAGTTGCTGCCTTCACAATCTTCCGTATTTATATTGAATTCACTTCGCGTATTTCGCTTCTCGACTTCAGCACGGATCTTTGCACTCCACTTCTGCCAACCTTGACGGGTGCCAAGGCGAAGCGCCGCACGCTGCTTCTCATATTCTTCCTTCGAGTACTGTTTGTTGAAAATTTGATATTTCTGATTGCGCAAACCCCAACAGCCAATGCAATTGCTGCTTCCAATACAATCAATACAAAAAAGGAGTTCATGTGAATTTTGACAATGATCAGATCCGATACAAGCATAGAGTCTATCGGAATCCATACAATCGTACGACAATTCGACGTTTTGTACGTAGTCGCAATCGAACGAATCAGTAACTCGATTCGAATGTGAAACGTAACAACTATCTTCACAGTCTTTTACGACCATACAAAGATACGAATTCTTACAATCATATGCTTGCTGGCAATAATCACTATTGTAGGGATTTACGTTAAACAGAGCGATGCGAGGAACTTGGAGTTGCAACTCAGCAAACTGCTCGAAAAAAGGTCGATTGAAATCGAACTCTCGCCCGTACTCCAGACCATCCCATTTGTCGCTCCACCACTCTTCGTTGGCGTAGACCTGATACGGCGTATCAGATGCATAGATTGAGATTATCGGCTTATTCGAAAGTGAACTCTTGCGTTTATACAAGGTCCGCTCATTTCGAAACGTCAATCGATGTTGAAGGCGTAAGGACGGCATTCGTGTCGGCTCAGGGAGGCCGAACTTTTCCAACAAGAGTCCCTCGAGTTCGGCAACCTGAAAACTCACCTTACTTTGCGCGCACACAGCCATTTCCATTCCCCCAATCACAAATAATTCAAGCTGGAATCTTAGCGGAAACCCAGTGTTGCCCATATATAGTGGGCAAAATAATTTTGTCTTTTGGAGGTATTGCGGTGGAACGACCGCTTTTTTAGTTGTGATTTAAGCTAGTTACAGCTCTCTATATTCTTTCATGAAAATACCGAGATTTTATCATCGGCGGATGATAAGATGGTGACCAGGACAATGAGTCAACATTCAGGTTTGCTAGCACGGCGATTGCACGGCATCCCAGGGACAAGATGGTACTAGAAACAGTTCTCGAGAAACTCGGTCTTGGAGCCTCTGACTCCGCAGTCTATACGGCTCTCATCCAGCGCCCATCGGCGCGACCGAGTATACTAGCTCAACACCTTGGGTTACCCAGAACCACAGTCCAGAACGTTCTTCTTCGACTCGAACGACGTGGCTATGTGTTTCGCGATCAACACGACAAGGCTCAAAGCTTCAGCGCGGTGCATCCCAAAAACCTACTAGTTCGGCTCCAGGGAGAGAAACACAATGCGCTCGCGGAGTTCGAATCTACAGAGGAAGAACTCCAACGCGTGCTGCCACAACTGATCAGCATGATGCACTCGGCAAAGTCACTTCCACAGGTCCGCTTCTTTCGCGGCCGTGATGGAGCAAGAGAGGTATTGTTCGATACCTTGCAGTCCAAAACTGAGTTAAAAGATTTCGCCAATATCGACGCAATGTTCGATGTATTTAAAGATATCAACGATGAGTATGTCGCGGAGCGTGAAAAAACGACAATTACCAAGCGAAGTCTCTTGCTAGACACCCCTTTTGCTCGAAAAATCTATGAGAGCGGTGGGTATTCCCCGAAGTCTCACAAAGGATATAAGTGGATTCCCGGTGACCTCTATCCCTTTTCCACGGAAATGAACATCTACGATGGGAAGGTGTCTTATCTCACCTACGTTCAAGATGAATTAATCGGTGTAATTATCGAGAATGAGTACATCTACGAGATGCACGAATCGATGTGGAAGCTCCTTTGGGATATATTGCCTTTGCCAAGAAGCCGGCAAAAATAGGGACAATCCGCTATACCGTAGTGCAGCCAACAGAACTCAAGTTGTAGGTTAGCAGATACGTGGGAGCAGGACTCGCGGTTTAAAACTAGTCAAGATAGCTCGCTCGATTAATGAAGCTTCGGAAGAAGCGTTCGACCTCTTGGCGAGAGATATGGAAACTCTGGAAAAGATAGCCAGACGGAAACGTCTTGGCGCAATGAGCTGATTCAACCTAGTACTGGTTAAAACCTCAATTGCAATGAGAAAAAAGTCCGACCTCGCCGCATGCGCTTGGTCGAGGTCGGACTTCGGTTTTCATCGAACAGGTGCATGGGTGGGCAAACTTGCGAGCGAATCGCTAGTTCAGCTCAAACAAACTACACCAGTTCTGCCGCAGCATTTGCACCGACCGGTGCGTCGGTCCATGCAGCAGGGGTCTCTTCCAGATCGACTTTCTCCTGCCGCGCAGTCGGTCCATCGTCGTCGAAGACAGTCGATTCATCATCACCGCCTCCCGAGCCGCCAACGCCGTAGATGCTCTCGAAGAGGCTCTCTGCGGCCATGGCTTGTTCGCGCGGCGATAGATCATCATCGTAGTGTCCAAAAGCGGGGCCAACCATGGTCATTCGGCGAGTGCCGAACATCTGCATCATCATCAATCCGTACGGAATGCGCACGGAAAGGATGAATTCAACAAGCGGGTCAACGCCTTCAGCGCGTTCCTCAGGAGCAACGTCGTCGACGACATCACTCCCGCCACACAAAAGATTCCGCAACGGACAGTTCTGACAATTGAACATGGGCATTCTCCCCAAAAAAGTTGAGACTTCACTGCATGTGTCAGCGCACAGCGAAGTCCGGTCTAGTTTTAGCGACGAAATTCTGCAGAGTGCAAAGACGCGTCGCTGACGTCTCTCATCGTCCGGAGGACTCCGAACAACGAGAGACGCGCAACGCGTAGTCACAGTAAAAAAGAAAAACAAAAACACTATACAGCTCAATGCACCTTGCCGACCGGAGACAGACAACAAGGCACACTGCGAGCAACTCGCTACTCTGAACTTGCGATGTCAAAAAAGATCTGGGCACCACTGCACATTGGCCAGCGATTGAATACCGGGATTGAAAAAGGAGGAATCCTAAAATCCGCAGAGATATATACTGATATAATTGGTCTTTATTATCAAGCGACTATCAAACATGTAGCTCTTTGTGAGCAGTTCAGCTGCCAGGGCGACTCTCACTTGTATTATTTATTTGTGATTTCGGTATGTTAGGCTCACAGCAACGTCGCTCTCTAAAAACCGCACCCAAGCATTTCATCTCTGACTCGTTTTCTGCTTTAATTGACAGCCAGTCGAGCCGGTCGGGTTCGACCTAGAACGGGTTTCTCTAACCCTGCAAGGAGAAAACAACCATGGTCGCCAAAGTCGCAGTAAAACTGAAGGACGCCGCAGAGGAACGCCAGGAAGAGCTTCCCGCGCCAATTCTACGTAAGCTCAGTCGATACGAACAGATGATGGAGGTCACCTCCTGGAGCAATCGACTCGACGCGCGTCTTCAAGAACGTATTCTAGATCTCGCTGAGAAGATCGAAACTTGGAAAGAAACTCTCTCCAATGTTCCAAGTGAAGGTCCCGCCGCTGAACACGACGCTCTCTTAGAAGACATGGATCGTTCACTAGAAGAACTCATGCCGGAGATTGTCGAGCTCGCCGTAGTCGCTTCGGATCACGTCTATTTCCTCGATCGCCGAGTTGCTGAACTCGATAAACGAGTTGGCTGGTTCTCGGAGATGCTTGCCAAGCTAGAAGCATGGAAGCCCTATCGGGGAGCACGACGAGCTGTGAACTATCTACTCGATAGCATCGGCACAAAACCGACGAGCACAGAGACGAAGCAAACTGACGAGCGACGACTCACCGTCGATCACCTGTTTCTAGAGAATTTCGAAAAGGATATGAACGTCAGGAACGAGGGCAGCCCGATGGCTGTCTATGACGACTGGGTCACGATGTACCGCAAAGGGGCGCGTGCCTATGGCTCGCAGCAACCGTTGTATACTGACATCGATCCGCGCTTGATTAATCTGCATGGCGTCGTATCTTTTAGAGATAAAAAAGTTGTTGAGCTCGGCCCCTTTGAGGGTGCGAATACGAAGCAAATCGTTGATCTCGGTGCTTCGAAGGTAGTTGCGATTGAGGCTAATCGCGATGCCTTTATCAAATGCATGGCGGTGAAAGAGACATTTAAGCTCAACAATCTGGAGCTCATATACGACGACTTTACTCAGCTCATTACCGACGAGCAGTTTCTCGAGCAGCACTCATTCGATATTTGTTTTGCTGCAGGCGTGCTCTATCATATGCATCAGCCGCTCGAAACGATTGCCAACATCTGCAAAGTGGCACCGATAGTGTATGTGCACACGCACATTGCCTCTCACAAAGTTCCGAAGGGTGATTGGGTTACGCTGAAAGATGCGAATGGTGAGGAGTACCGTGGGCGTAAGAACCACTACCCGAAGAAAGCTCACTGGGGCGGCGTTGAAACCTATGCAATATGGCTTGAAGAAGAAGCCATGCTCAGAGCATTCCGCAATCAAGGATGTGAGATAAGTGATGTGTATGTTGGACGCAATGAGATTCGCGGTGACTACATCTCTTTCGTCGCAACGCGAAAAGAAAGCTAGGCGAATCACTCTCGATTGATAAGCTCCACTGCTTGTAGATAGTTCTCTTCTATTTGCTTGAGCTTGGACTCATCGCCGCTCGCTCGGTTGAGCATCATTGCGGTGTGGTAACTTGTAGTTAATTGCGCAATACTTGCATCCTCGCGGAGTCCGAAAAAGCCAAGCAACTGCTTTAGTTCCCGCGTATCATCAGATTTCTTGCGCCGCGCAGAGGCAGCTCGACGCACTCGAGCATATTCCGACTTTTGTCGACTGACTAACACGTACGCTCCCAGTCCAAGCAAGAGAAAACCGAGCAATGGAACTCCTAAGATCCCACTGTACCAAGCAGCAGTAGGTTCGGCGGGGTCCTCAGGACGCACGGGTCGAAGCGGTAGGGCATCGAGGCGGGTCGCTAGTTCCTTCGATCTAAAAATTGCTTCAGTGCTACTCAGCTCCGCAACCAGCACCGCTTGCTCCGGCGTTCCGCGGGGAGAGAAGACAAAAGATTCCTCAAGGAGCTGCATTGCAAAAGACGCTTCTCCACTGGCTATTGCATCTCGCGCGCCAGTGACGCAAAGCAAGGTCACGACAGGGCCTAATTCCGGCTCCAGCGGGAGGAGTTCCTTGAGCATGCTAAGGTAACTGTCCCGCAAAATACGAGAACGATCGGACGCAAGTGATGATTGATTCACTTTCTTTAAGGCCGCCACAAGAAGACTACGAGACTCGAGCCCTTTTAACTCTTCAACATCCAAGCGCAAGAGCCGCTCAATGACATTTAAGGCATCCCATGGGGCCTCTTGTACCTTTTGCTCGATTATCTCATTCTGAATGCGAAGAAGCTGAGCTACAATTGGTTTCGAGTACTTCTGTAATGGTTCAACTCGGCACTCTCCTCGAAAGGCCGGCGCGTTCACATCTTTGCTACAGGCTTCCAGGGTCGTGTACATTTCAGTGAGATTGTCAGCCCAAGTCGTATCGCCTACCCCGCGAAACCCACCAGCGACGACTATGAGTTGCTTTAAATTAGTCTGATGAAAGCCCCGCAATACATCCGGCAACGTCAGCCCTGGGTTCTTTAAGACAATCGAGAGCTCTAAGCTCGGTGGAACCGAAAATCGTTTCTCTTGGATGCCGAGCCAAAGTTCAGTCAAGAACTCAACCGGAAGCAATTCTCGAACAACCAGGGACTCGCAGGCCTTTGGTAGGCGGGCGACGACTTGCGGAAGATGTTCTAAGGCGTTTCGTCGGCCTTCTTCCGTAGAGAGGAGCTTTTCTAACGCCGCAATACGTTTGGAAGATGGCAAAGATGCCATTGCCTCAAGGTCAAAAGCAGCCTGCGCCGCCGCGCTCCCACTACCGAATATCAGGCAGCAAAGACCAAGCAACACAGATAAAAACCCGGGAAAATGGTGTGCCTTCATCAAGGAAAATCAATAATTGCTTATCATTAGCCCAAAAACAGAACATAGCAGCTATTCAATATCTTAGCGCGCTATCACTTTAGATCCCCTTCTGCCATGCCGACAATAACTGTAGTGCAGGATCACTGCTGCAGCTGGATTTATGGAGGAAGGTGAATTATGCAGATCGAAGGTTCTATAACCAGAATTCTGATTATCGACAGCGACGAAACGATGTTTCAAGTCCGCCAGTGTATGGCGCGCGCTTTGGAAGAGCTTCCCCCTGTTGAGTTATTTCATGCGAGAGATGCGACCGAAGCCTTGGCTCTGATCGAGACACTCGCACCTGATGTTATTGTCATCGATGACGAAGAGCCTGGTGAATGCGATCTGTTTATTGACAGTCTTTCAACGAATCATCCACCTATTGTGCTTTGCACAGAGGCGCAGGACGATGCAGTCACTATGGAATTGGATCGTGAGATCACCTACATCCAAAGGTCAGATACCCTGGATGGGTTTCATCAGACTCTGAAACTTGCTGCGGCAATCGGTATGAAATTCACATCCGACAGCGACAGTCGCACGTTTCACTAAGATTAAACCTACGAATCATCTGTCGCATCCTCGAGATCAGTAAACTCTTTGCTGATCTCGTTGAGTTGCGATTTTGTTTCCTTCAACACGTCCTTGCAGACTTTGATCGACGAAAGGGCTTCTTTCATACGAGGAACAAGCTGATCTACCGAGATTCTATTCTCTTGCAATTCATGTGACAGTTTCTCAAGCTTCTTAAAGTTCTTCTCAAACTCTTTAGATTCACTCTTTTCAGCAGCCATACTTCCTACTCCAATACTCGCGCTTTGCGGACAGAATCGTAAAACTGAACTTCAATATCTTCACCTGATTGTATTTCAGCAGCCATAGTCACGATCTCCTCTTTCGAAGAAGTCGCCTTTACTCGCCGGATTAACGTAAAACCGCGCTTCAGTTGCGTCTCGGGCGATGCTCCAACTACCAATTTTTCTAAATAGTCTACGCGATCTACAAATCGCTGCCAAATAACTCTGCTCGCTTGCCGTAGACTTCGGGCCACGTCCTCACAGCGCCGTAAATGATATTCGCAGCGCTGCGCACTGAGTAAGCATATTGGCTGCGCCACTGAGGTGAGCGCCCGAACCCCATCCTGTACACTGCGTTCAGTCAAGCGCGGCAGTTCAATAGTCATTCGTTTACAAAACTCTTCCTTCCCGGCAAGCCCACTTGCCGCCTGAAGATGGATATGGCGCGTTACTTGCAAGACTCTATCGCTCTGACTCTGCAGTAGCTCGGTCGTGCGGCGGATCAAGAGCTGGATAATTTCGTCAACTTCGGCCCGGTGCTCTAAGACAATGTCTGCGAAGAAGCGGCCAATATCTTTTGGAACTCCGAACGCAAGATAACTGACATCTTGTAGAGAACTCTGATCTTCCTGATGACCTATGGCCGAGATAACTGGCACCTTGCAAAGGCAGACTGCTTTCGCCACTTCATACTCGTTGAAAACTGCAAGGTCCGCTGCACTACCACCACCACGAAAAATCAGAATGGCATCTAGCGCAAGCGCCTCTAATCTATGCAAGCCTCTGAGAATATCGGTCTTCGCCTCAGCCCCTTGCACACTCACGCTGCACCAAAACAACTCAAAGCCAAATTCAGATTGATCGAGAGAATTTCGAAAGTCGTTGATGACCGTTCCGCCGGCGCTCGTAAGTATGCCCAAGCGTTTCGGTAGAAACGGCAACTCTAGCGTGCGGTTTCGATCAAACAATCCTTCTTCGCGCAAGCGCTCATTCGTCTTCTCGCGCTGCGCCGCAAGCTTGGCAATAGTATACTCAGGCACCACATTCACTACTTCCAGCGAAACCGAACCTCGCTTTCGTGAAAGTGATACCTTCACTTCAAACATCACCTGCAAATCAGGCTCGAGTTCAAATCCGGCTTTCTGTAGTGGCTTGGTGATACGTTCGGCATCACGCCAAATGACACAGTTCAGTATCTCATCCCGGCGCTCTTCTTCGGCGAGATCCATGAACACAAAGCCCGTTTTCGTTTGCTTGACTGAACTCAAGACTCCACGAACGTACACCGTGCCAGGGAACGCCTGAGCAAGAACCTGTTTTACCTTGAGGGTAAGCTCTGCAACAGAAAAGCTAGTAGGAACAGCGGGATCAGTTCGAACGGTATCTTTCTTTACGGCAATCTTTCGAGCAACTGAGCCCAGTTTTTTCGGAGCAGGTTCGACTGAAACGGAATCTGAGCCATCGCTCGACCCCTCGATCTCATCAATGACGGCATTGGGAAAGATAGTGCAGAGTTCCTCTGCACTCCCTTGAAAGTCGCTGACCTTCCAAACGCGGTCACTACTCTCCCATTTGGCATTGCCAAGACCTTTGATCTCTTCCTTGGCGTTAAACGTATCGCCTGAAAAGACTGCGGTTTTGGCCGCACGATCGATTTTTACATGAAGGACTCCCACAGCATGGAAACATATCCCAGCGCGACTAAAACGACAATATCATGCGTTTCTGGCGAACCTATTGAGCTTGCTCGAGGAAGCGAATCAATGCTTCGGACTTTTTCGGTGCCACAATATCTTGCGTAGTGCGCCGTCGACCACGGCCGCCGGTGTAATTATGGCGGACACTGCGTCTCGACCGAGCTCGAGAACGGGGCTTCGCTACCTCTACCTCGTTGATCGTCCCATCGGTCCCGGTGCTAAAAGTCGTCATCAGCTTTCCGAGTTTCGATAGCGCTCGACTTTTCACTCTAGAAATATGGCAGCGGCAATAGTCGAGTTCTTTCGCTATTCGAACCAAGGGTTCGTCGTAGCCAAAAAACCGCACAAGAACCTCTTGTTCAAGTGGATCGAGTTCGGCACAAGCTTCCCAACAACGGCTGGCAACTTGACGCTTCTCCAAAATCTTTTCTGGATTATTCGTATCTACGACCGGAAATGCCCAACTCGAATATATCGTTTGGTCACTTGAAGGTGCACCATTTACAACCGAATGAGGAACAAAGTGAAGAATTTTTTGCTCCTGAATCACTCGGGAGATCTCCTTCAGGAGCATTCCACGCAAGTGGTAAAAGAAAAATGTTTTGAAGTCGACACCGCGATCTGGATCGAAGCGATTCGCAGCTTCACATAGAGCTGCACCAACCACACTGATAACCTCGTCTTGCGGCAAGCGAATTCTCCAACTGGTAAGAAAGCTCCAAGCCAGTCGTTTCCCGTGCTCCTGATGATCGATTACCAATTTATCGATCTGCTTACGAGTCATCTTACTCTTAAGCTTTGCCTTCTTCTTTTTGACTTTCTCCTGCTTGGCTTTTGCCGTAAGGCTTCGCGACGCAGTTTTACCAACAGCGCGTTTTTTATTCTTTGGCTTTGCAGCGATTTTTTTGGACTTTGTGGTCTCAACGACCTCGGCAAGTGCGGATTTCGAACCCATCACATAACCTCCTGTATAAAACAACTCACATTGGCAGTTAGCCAGATAACCTTTTGTTACTGACCCCCTAGTTTCGTTCAACCGACACGACAAGCCGTCACTCAAGCCGTATCAACATGGCCATACACAATGACCCCGGGATAAAAACCCCGGACAGGGTGGTAAAAGCGATATAGAGCGAGGGGAGCGCCTAAATCGCCTTTTACTTGTTATGCGCATGTGTTCGTATTTGTGCGCTCTACCCTGCAATTATTTCAAACTGTACGAAGTTAATCTACCTAGTATACTCAAGAAATCGATAAGTGCCTGTAAAGACAAATAAAAAAAACCCGTTGAGTAAACTCAACGGGCTAGGCTTTGATTAACGTATATAGGAGATTATAGCGGTATGACTGAACTGCCCCTCCGCACCTGCGAAAAAGCAATTACATAAAAGTTATGGTCGGCCTTCATCAGTGTGTAGCATTTTCTTTACACTCTTTGCCGAAGTTCTCAGATTTCCTTCACCCTACCGAAGGCCCAGTGCCCCCAGCAGAACTCGATTGGAGCCGGCTTTAGGGCTATGCTATGTTCCGGCCCCATGGACTCGCTATATCTAGAGCTTTTGCAGCAAATTGGGGAAAACCCAGACCGCGAAGGATTACAGAAGACGCCCGAGCGCGCTGCTCGCGCCTTTCGCTTCCTGACCGAGGGCTACCACAGCAATATCACCCAGCTGATAAACGGCGCCCTCTTCCCGAGCGCAAGTGATGATTTAGTGCTGATT
>CBDUGV010000020.1:0-30253 GCA_965366815.1 uncultured Bdellovibrionales bacterium
TAGACTTGAGAATCGGAATTCCGAGGAGGTGTGTAGGCACTGTGTTGGCAAATATCTCGGACATCACAGTGTTTGCATTTGAGCTTTGCTGGAGCGGGCGCTGCGGGAACGCCGTCAATTATCGAATGCATTTCGTCGAGTACGCTGTCGAGCCAACGCTGTTTTTCAGGCACATTGCGAATTTCGACCCGCCGCTGCTTTTTCCCCATGAGTAAAACGCCATGGGGAGGACGCTCGCCCTCGATTGCCTCGATCAAGCGAAGATGGACGAACATTTGAATCACATGTCGGTCTCGAACCTTGTTCGTCAAGGGTTGAATGTCTACCGGCACAATATACTTTTTACTCTTGAGAAGTGCATGCGGTTTGCTCGAGAGCCCCAGCTCCTCGCTTCGATAGACTCGTGCTGGAAGCTCGTTACTGCCTTTCGCTGAGATCACTTCGGTCGATTTGGCTAGACCACTCTCTACCGTAATTTTGGTAGAACGTCGTTCAAACAAATCCCAGAGAAAGATCAGCACTCCCAACACGAGCAACAGTAACCAGATTTCAGTGGGTACCGCTTTGTGGGAATTTCGAACAATCCTTTGAAAATACTGGTTTGTCGCCACTTCTGAGTTATCGAGCTGGCTGATATTGGGACGGCTTGTCCGAGCCGACTGCGTGCCTAGGAGTGAGCGTTGCTGCTCCAATAGGAATACAATGATTACCAGACAGACGAGCAGCATATAGACTATTTTAGCGTATTTGCGAAGCTGGCTGGAAAGGTCCTGCTGCTCGACCCACTCTTTGCGAACCTTGGTTCCATCAGAGCTCGTGGAGCTACGACGTTTGCTTGCAAGCTCGACGTATTTGAGTCGCCATGCTTCTGGGCAAACCACGTAGTTGGCTACCTCTTCTGCGGTAAAAATCTTCATGAGTCTAAGCTGTAAACTACACTGATCGGCTTAATGCGGCCAGTTGATTAGAAATCACGAGCAGTGCGGGAATTGTGATAGGTTTATTCGTAAACGCCCTGAGGCTAGCACGGTAGCGATCGAGACTCTCTGTTCGTAGCTCCAAGTAGCTGCGCATGGCTTCGGGAGAAGCCTTTCCTGTCTCTTGTATGAGCAGGCGGGTGAGGCGAGCGGTCCCCCGACGAATATCCAACATTGTAGATCGAAGTGCCAATGCTTCCCAGCGGTCAGTCGGCTCCAGTTCAGCCGCCTGCTCGAGCAGTTGCTGGATATTCAGGGCGAGTGCAAGTTCAGCATACAGGTGCGCCACATCTGTCACATCCTGGTCGACGATACGAGCGATCTCAGCTACGTCAAGATAGGCATTCGCATACGATACCGCGGTAACTCTTTGCGCCAGCTCCTTTGGGACTCCACCTACTATCAGTTGTCGGCAGGCCTCATGGAAGCGATTGCGCTCCGTCTCCGTCAGTAATGTTTCGGTTTCCGCCATCAGGCGTTTAAATGCCGATCCGTAGAGGTCAACCATCTCAGAGAGCGAGAGATCGGAGTTGCGATATTCGAGAATCCAGCGCGACATACTGTCGAGAGCGCCCGTGGTTTTCAAGAGGATGTTAAGGTATGACCGCATGGATTTGACGGAATCCATAATCGTCAAATCTGTGGTGAGTTGGTCGGCTCCGAGAATTTCGCTCGCGGCTAGAAACGAAGAGAGAATATCAGTTTTCGGCGCACCGGTTTCCTCAGTCGTACGGTAAATAAAGCTTGCTCCCATACGCTCGACGACAATGTTCGCAATCTGCGTCGAGATAATTTCTCGACGCAGCGGATGCTTCTCGACATCGCTGGCAAAGCGCTCTCCAATCGAGCGAGGGAAGTAGCTATAGAGGTATTGTTGGAGAAACGGTTCTTCTGGCAGGGAAGACTCGATAATCGTGTTAAAAAGCGACATCTTGGCATGAGCAATCAGAACAGCCAGTTCTGGGCGCGTCAGACCTGCTTTCAGTGCAATGCGCTTATCGAATGTTTCATCGTCGGGCAGAAATTCACTCTCTCTATCGAGAATGTTCTCTGCCTCGAGCGCATCGATGGTGCCTCTATAGTAGGCAAGATTGCGACGACTTCGTCTCACGGCGAGACTGATGGTCTTACTTTGCGTGCGATTTCGAGTGATTACTTTGAGTCGACACTCATTCGCATACTTCTCTAGTAGTTCATTGCGCTCTTCTATTGAAATCTCGCCTCGACGGACTGGTTCGCTGAGCAGTATCTTAAGATTCACCTCTAAATCAGAGAGATCTACTCCTCCAGAATTATCTACGGCGTCTGTATTTACATGGCCACCGATCTTCGAATACTCGATCCGAGCCAGTTGCGTGAGTCCGAGGTTTCCACCCTCACCAATAACCTTGGCTCGCAAGTCTCGCGCATTCACGCGAACCTCGTCGTTTGCTCGATCTCCTACCGTGAAATTGGTTTCGTCATAGGCCTTTACGTAGGTACCTATCCCGCCGTTCCACAGCAGATCAACAGGAGCGGTGAGGATAGCTCGCACCAGCTCTTCGCCTGAGACGGAGTTTTGTTGCAAACCGAGTGCCCGAACTGCCTCCGGCGCTAGATGAATCTCTTTCGATGAGCGATCGTAGATTGCCCCACCTTCACTCAAGAGATCGCTTTGATAGTCAGTCCAGTTTGAGCGGGGCAACTCAAATAGCCGCTTTCGCTCTGCAAACGAGGTGGCTGGGTCTGGGTCCGGGTCAATGAAAATATGTTTGTGGTTGAAGGCTGCTACGAGTTTGATCCGCTCACTTAACAACATGCCGTTGCCAAATACATCGCCGGACATATCTCCCATGCCAACCACAGTGAAATCTTGGGCTGCTACATCGATCCCGATTTCTCGGAAGTGTCGACAGACTGCTTCCCAAGCACCTCTTGCGGTTATGCCAAGTTTCTTGTGGTCGTAGCCATTACTGCCGCCGGAGGCAAACGCATCGGCCAGCCAAAAAGAAAACTCCTCCTGGGCGATTTTGTTCGCTAAATCGCTGAATGTAGCGGTCCCTCGGTCAGCTGCGACAACGAGATACGGATCGTCACCGTCATACACCACAAGCTCCTTTGCCCGAACAATACTGTCATCGATTCGATTGTCGGTGATTTCCAGCAGAGAGCGGATGAACTGAGAGTAGATGTGCTGGACTTGATTCGGGAGTGCTTGGGGATCGCTTGTCTGCTGCTTGATAAGGAAGCCACCCTTCGCGCCGACTGGTACGATGATCGAGTTCTTAACCATCTGGGTTTTCATGAGCCCCAGCACCTCAGTGCGGTAGTCTTCTTTTCGCTCACTCCACCGGAGTCCGCCACGAGCGACGAGTCCTCCTCGTAGATGCACACCTTCGAACTCCGGAGCATTTACAAATATTTCAAATAGAGGGCGCGGTTTCGGCAGCTGAGCTACCTTTGCGCAATCAATCTTCAAACTTAGTCGAAGATTGCTATCGGGGAGAAAATAATTCGTTCGCACACATGCTTGCGTGACATTTAGCAGCGCTCGGAGGGAGCGATCGTGAATCAGTCGGTCGACTGATTTTAGCTCAGTGGTAAACCGTTCGTGCAGGTCTGAGAGACTCTGCTGACGAATGTCCACCAATGCGCGACCGAGTGAGGGATCGAATTTCGTCTCGAAAAACTCCACGAGAGTTTTGGCCAGCGTTGGATTCTGCGTCAATGCCTCTACGGCAGTTACCGGTGATGCCGTGGCTTTTATTTGCCACAAATAATCTGAAAGCGTTCTGAGGATAGCGATCTGCCGACAGCGCAAACCGGGATTCAGTAGGAGTGCATTCAAGCCATCGTTTTCTGCAGTTCCATTGAGAATCAGTTTCAATCCCGGCAAGAGGTATGTTTCTGCATGTTGTAAGTCGAGAGGCTGTTTGGATTTCGGTCTCACGCGGAGATTGTAGATCGCTGCCCATACGTCGTCGCTGTTGGTGACTCCGGTTACAATTTCGTCTTGGACTTCAAATCCGATGTTTTCCAGATACGGAATTATCCCACTAAGGGTTAGGCTCTCGCCTCGGCGAAATAGCTTAATTTGATAGCTCTCATCAGTGCCGATCACTGGAGATCGACTGATAGCTACTTCGAGTGGCGCCTCGGCGGTCAACGAATGGAGCATCGTAATATCGCGCACTGCATCTCGAGGGCTTGTCGTTGCCTTGTATTCAGCCGGAAACGAATGATGATATCTGAGTTCTTGTGCGTAAGCTTCGCCACGTGCTTCAGTAAGTGCTGCGTAAAGTTTGTCGGCCCAAGTGAGTGTCAGTTCTTCGATGTCGCGTTCCAATGTCGCGATGTCGATGGTGATATCTTCAAACGACGGGTTTGGTACGAGGAGCCGTATAATAACCAATGGATAATCGGTGAACGTCAGGTGATACTGTGCAGTGTCAGTCTCGACGTTGAGCAATTGTTCGACTTTGTGTTGTATTTTCTTTCGGACTTCACCAGAAAAGCGTGCCCGTGGAACAACCACATTTACCGAGGCAAATCGCCTCATAGGGTTGAGATAGTAACTAACGCGCACTTCGTCCCTTCGTTGAATATCAAAGACATTGTTGATTTCTTTTCGCAGTCGATCGACTGGAAATTGGAAAAGGTCGTCTTTGGGAATGCTGTCAGCTATAGAGATTATTTCTTTATAGTCATGCGTGTTCGGCGCTAAGCCTTCAAGCTCGACAATGTTTTGCAATTTTCTTCTGATGAGCGGGACGGTGGAACCTTCCTGTGAGACCGCTTTGGATGTGAGCAGACCGATAAAGCAAAATATCTTCGTTTTCTTACCATCGATCCGCGGGGTCTTAATGCTGATCACATCCATTGGTGCGGCCCGGTGAACGGGGCTCGATCGCAGTACCTTTGAGAAGTGCATCAGAGTATTGGCGGTGCAAAGGTGACTTGCATCGCGACAGGTATCTTCTAGATGGGCCCGCAATTGGCTGGACTCGGTCCGAAACAACCCCAAATCCATGTCGACGTGGGCGCTCGGCTGGCTGGCGTTCGCTGGATCGATTTCCCATTCTCGATACCCAAGGAAGACAAAACCACCATCGGCGAGCCATTTGAGAAATTCTACGTACTCCCTCCTCTGATACTCATGTCCCGTAGGAGAGCCAACTCCGCTTTCGATAAGTCGAGCTACCGTTTCGGCATGCACGAGCATCCGGGGGAAATCATCAGTCACTAAAATGAGATCGGACAACCGCAGTTCGATTTCGGTCTGAAGTGAAGCAAGGAGTTTAGGTTCTCGTTTCCCTTGAAGTTCCAAATACACAAGAGAAATGGTTTCGCCGTCGTTTTCTTGCAGTATCGGATGAAGCAGGACTCGATGACGGATCTTTTGTTCGTCGAGTAGTTCTGTCAGAGTATCGATAACGAACGGCCGATCGGTTATCGCGGTCATCACCGCAGTGACAGGAGTCTTTTCTCCAGGTTTCACTAGAGAATCGGTTGCGACGAGAAAAGGCTTATCGCTTGTGCGATATCGATGGTAGAACGTCTGTAGCCGTTGACTGATGGCAACCATCGCGTCGACGCTGGTTTTCTTTGCGTAGTCACTGGGAGCACGAGAGAAGAGCGCGTCGGCAAATAGCGCAAGTTCATCACCAGCACCATTGGCAGTCAGCAGCTTTCGAACCTCACCAAGCTTACTTGAGGCCGGGCCATCGAGGGGAAACGAACGGAAGTTTACAGCCATGAATGGAAGAATAGTCCTTTGGTTTAAACCCTAAAATAAACTCGCATAAACTAATTCGACCTACGTATCTTGTCGATAACTAAGATGCTGTTATTACAAGAGACGATTTTCCAAGTTGCCAGCAGATTCTAGCGGCTAACTGAGCGCTAATCTAGTAATTTGTGGCATTAAATTACTAGAAAATGTTGAATTACCCTTGCTGTTATAAGTTATGACGAGAGATAACAAATATCATCATAGAGTTTTGACAACATCTTCTCTCTCGCCTCTACGCAGCCTGCTTCTAGCTGAGTAGACGAAAAAAGTTTTTGAATGGCTGGAAATAATAATAAACGCGGTACTACTATGCTCAAGATCGTTGGCGTTCTTGCCCTATTGTCTGCTGGTGTAAACACCTGGTGGTTTGTAATTCGCCCTGGAGACCAGGAAGAGATAGGGAAGGCGCGAGTTGCCAAAGAGAATGCGGCAGATCCTCTGCTCAACGAGAATGTACAATACGAGAAAGTTCGGCCGCCGATAGACAATCAGAAAGACAAGGACAACGTCGCCACGCGGTCTGACCGTCGTTCTCCTGATGGGACGAACGCCGGGGGGAGTAGCGAAGAGGGAAAGCAGTACAAAAAGAAATCTCAATGGAAAGCTGTCATCCCCGAAGGACCCGTCATCGGGAATTTCGAATTTTTCGAGCACGATGGTGCGATTCGCAGTGTTGAGTTTAAGCTTGGCACGCAACAGCCACGTGAGCGTACGGTAGAAGAGGTGGTCCAGGGAGTTAAGCGAATTTGGCTTCGCAGTGTTGAAGGTCGATTGAGTGATGTGACAGGTTTACAGGTGCGCGAACTTGAGCAAGACGGCAAGAAAAACGGCGCGGAAGGGGGCGTAGCTCCCGGACCTCAGATGCTCACACTTTCGGGTAAGGCGAAGGCGTATGTCCAATTGGATCAAAAGCGAATTCGAACTGTTGTCGATGTGTTTTTGTCGCTGGTGAAAGAGCCCAATCAATCTGCAATTGCGGGCACATTTTCCTTATCGCGTCTGGAAAGTGACAAGCTGGACGGGAAGAAAGTGTTTGTCGTTGACGTAGGTACTGAGAAACAGCCGAATTTTGCGATCATGGTGCACGGGGCCTTTCTTGCGACTGAAGTGTTCGAATCGCCAGAAGCGAGCCCTGAGAAAGTTGAAGAGTAGATGCGCTCTCCGGTGAGCCATCCTCTGGTCGCCGGCAGGTTGAGGAATTGTGTCGGGGGCTGTCACAAAGGTCAACCTTACTACCCAACATCGCCAGGGGGGACTGAGAAATTATCCCCGCCCGGCGATGAGGGTTGCAAGAGCCTCAGACTATTTCTGACTGAGGCTATTCCTCCTTCTTCTCCTTCCCACGATACTGGTCATCAACGGTCTTCCTGATCGATTCGAGTTGCTTCTTGAATCGGTCGTCGTCGACATTGCCATACTGCTCTCTGAACGCTTCAGCCTTCAAACCGGTTGGAAGGCCTTTGTGTTCGGGGAGGAATCGTGTGACCCGGAACTTTGTTGCCAGGTACCGCAGTTTCTCGATGACCTTGTCTTTCGCGACGTTTTGAGAAAACGCAATCCCGGCAAGGTCGGCCTGGATATCGTCGAAGCTGAACCCAGACTCGCCGATCGAGTCTTTCAGCTCCTTGCTGATGCCGGCAAGTTCCGCGGCCGGAGCTCCCAGAAGTTCTGTCAGCGATACCGAGACGGCAAAGTGCTGACAGAGGTCTCGTCTCTCTCGCATCGTCGGCTGGCCAAGTGCTGCCAAACGACGCTTGCGGAGATCCGAGCTCTCGAAACGCTCAATCCTCGAACCGAAAATCGGCAATGCGAGGACCGCGTTGCTGTCATCCAAGCCCACGCCAACGGCTTGGAGAAAGGACCGACCGGCGATCTTCTCGGGCAGCTTCGCTGCTTCCGCCGCTGCCGATCGAACCAGCAGCTCGCAGAGTTCGTCACCTTGCTTCTTTTCCTTGTCCGAAGCTTTCGCGTTGGCTTCAGCGGTGACGGTGAGAGCTTCGAGAACTCGCCTCGTGCCCTCATCGGGGGTCAACTCAGTGTCTTGGGCTTCCATCGACGAGGGCAACAAGGCCACCGTCAACGAGAGCACGGTCAGAACTGGTCGATACATCAAAACATCCTCCAGAAAAAAAGGAACCAAGAAACGGCACTAGAAGTGTCGAAATCCAAAAACGACATGCCGTGAGGCCAGCCAGCTAAACTCGCCTCACGACACGCAAAAACCCTACTCTGTGACAGTCTTCCCGAACTACTTGTCGCGATACCTTACCAATCCTGTCGGTAATAGCAAGAGGGCGGTCGACAGTTCTGAGCTGAACTGAGTAAAAGAGAGGTAGCCGTTATCTAATACCTAGGGCTAGGCCACCTACTGTCTTGTCGGCCAATCTCGGCACTTAGTAATTATTTGAAAAGGGAGTCTATAGCCTGGCCTAGGCCCGGGGTTACTTTATCGAGCTCCCGTTTTACAGCGTCTTTCGCGGTGTTTTTTACTGCCCGTTTGAGCAACTGGGAGATATCGGGAAATACTAAGACCCGTTTGTCCTTTTTGATGACGAGTGGGAAGACGATGTTGCCGTCCCGGTCGGCGATCAATTGCAGTTTCGGTTCCTTGAGGATCATCTCTTCAGCGAGTGCAGGAGTGAGTTTCATCTGGGCTTTGAGGTTCATCTTTCCATCGAGGCCGATCTCGCCTTGTCCTTCTACTATATAAAGAGCATGGAGAAGCTTGATGTTTTGCAATTGCACCAGGCCGTTTCGAATGTTCGCATTGTAGGTGAGCGAATCGAATTCAGTCGCATCTCCACTTAGCAAGGGGCGATATTTTTCAGGAACATAAGCTGTCAGCGCTCCATTGACGCCGGGCACAGAATCGATTCGGCCCAAGGTTTCGCGGAGCAGATTGAATCCCTTCACCGAACCCTTACTCGCGGTAGCGCTGGTTGGCCCTGAAAGTGTTTTCGTGAGTTGCCGCTTATCGAAACTGACTCGAGCTTGTATCTCCTCTAGCGTACCAACGATAGAGAAAGCGCTCTTGGACATGGCAAAGCCACTCAGCGCTCCGAGGTCGAGTTTCGTTGCTTTGACATTTGCAGCAACAAAGTGCTGTTCGGAAAGACCGCCTGAAACAGCAACTGTACCGCCAAAGGCTTTAAATGAGCTAGGCATGAGTTTCGCTGAAACAGGTTGATTTTTCTTGTCCAGTCTAAACTCACTCTTCAAGGCAAGTTCGCTTAATGCCGTGCCTGCCAATGTTCCTGATGCCAGTGTCGCCGTCGCGTTGCCGCTATTCGAGGATTTGGCAAAGGAACCACTTGCTTTTAGACCTTGGAGTTTCGCCCCGGCAAGCGCCGCGACTTTCGTTCCGGTTGCAGTAGTCAGTTTTTCGAGATCAAGCTGATCTGTATTGAGTGCCCAGGAAACATTCGGAGATTTTAGAGAATTGATGGTGGCGGTGAGCGTGAGTTTCTGGCCAGCAATTTCTGAAGCGAAAGGTTTCAATTCTATCTTGTCACCGAGCAACGTTACGGTGCCCGAGGTGTTTCGAACCGGAAGTGTCGCACCCGTCTCTTTATTGACTGGCAGATCAGCAGAGATGTTATTGAGCTTGATAGTCCCATTGAGAACGGGTTGGCTGCCCTTCTTCTCCGGGAGTTGAACTTTAATATCTGGAACAATCGCTCCTGTAAGGCCCATGCCTCGAACTGGAATAAGAAACTGCTCCAAAGAGGCGAGGGGCAAAGTAGAACTAGTCAGATGAACTTGGCCGCCTTTACCCGGCTGAATACTAAGGGGAGCTGCCAAGACAATGTCCCCAAAGATCAAATCGACCTTACTGGCGGTTACTGCGCCTGAAAGCGTAGGTTGAGCCGTAAATGAGAGTTTGGCTGGGAGCCCGCTCTTCTTGTCGAGTACGTTTGTAAAAGCAACCGCAGCATCAGATGCATCCAAATCGTCGACAATCACGCGAATGCCTTGATTCCCAATCTCAAACTTAGCTTTTATCGATGCGGTCTTACTCAACGTCAGGCCGTCGATCTTTGTGCCATACGCATTTGCCAAAGCGATGACAGCGGGAAGGTTCAATTTCTTGGCTGAGAAATCGAGGTTTGTGTTCGGCAAGCCACCAGGGCCGCCCGCCAAGCTGAAACTACCCGAAAGCGATATATTCTTTTTTTCAGTACCTAAGGCAGTCGCCGTAAGCTGAATCTGGCCAGTCTCGGATTTGCTAATATTCTCTGCAGAAGCAGAAAGATCCTCAACGAGAATTTCTTGTGCCGGTTTGACCTGCTGATCGACAAACGTGATGCGGATATTCTCTAAATTAGCTGATTCGACCGCGAAATCAACCGAAGCTCCGTCTGCGGGAGGAGAAGCTTGAGTCTGCTCCCCGCCACCCTGCAGAGCCACCGTCCGCAATGCAGGATCTATGGATGCGTCTTTCTGTTTCGGTGAAAGTGCAATTCCACCGATGCTCAGCTCTCCCAAGGGTGAGCGAACAATCTTGACAGACGCGTCCTCCAGTGAAAATTCCGAGACCTTCACGTTGCCTTTGAGCAGACCGCCAAGACCTGTCTTGAGCGTCAGTTTCCTTGCCGATGCATCCTGAAGTGCTTTGCCGTTCTCATCAGCTAAACCGACGTCGTTGATTTCAAGCGCAACGTTTGGAAAGAGTGAGGCAGAGATTTCGCCGAGCACTACTGGGTGGTGCACTGCTTCGGAGATTGCCGCAACTATCTGTGGTCGCAACTTATTGATGATCGGATTGATATTCCAGATCAGCACCGCGACTGCCAAAGCGGTGACTATTGCGACGAAGAGGGTTATTTTAACTAGTAGTTTTGCCATAAGGGGGTATTCTTGCGTACTCCTGACTAAGACTCCATTTGCTTCTAATGACGCGAATCAACAATCTTCCATTCAACGCTCATGCGTGCATGTAGCATTGATTTATTTCTAGCGCTTCAGCAAATCGGAGGGAAGAACCCCGTAGCGCTCCAGGTTGGTTTCATAAGTAATTATAGGGACTTGTGCAGAAATTTTATTTTCGTGTGATTTAGTGTAGATTTCTCGGATCTGGTCTTCGGTTCGCTGGGGCGACGAAAGCAGCGATGAATAGTTGCGGTAGTCGGGTCCATGCGAGTACGTTTCAGGAGTTCTAGCAGAGATATATTTGATTAGTAGGGGCTTTCAGTGGTTCGAGCAGCTGTCGTCGGGGTCGGGTACCTCGGCAAATTTCACGCAGAGAAATATCGACGCAGCACACAGGCTGAGTTGCTTGCTGTTGCAGAAATCGATTCACGAGTTGGGAAATCGGTTGCGCGCAAGTATCGTGCTCAGCATGTGAGCGATTATCGGCACTTGCCAGAGCTTGGCGTGCAATGCGCAAGTGTGGTCACCCAAACGAGCGCCCATTTCGAAGTAGCAAAGTGGTTGCTCGAGAATGGAGTTGATGTTCTCGTCGAGAAACCAATTGCGGCAACTCCTGCAGAGGCAAGGGAACTGATTGCCGTTGCGGCAAAGCACGAACGAATCCTGCAAGTCGGACACCTGGAGCGATTCAATCCGGTCTTTCGGGCGGTGCAGGAGCGGCTTCATAGCCCACGTTTTTTTGAAGCAAGAAGGATTGCGCCGTTTTCGGGGCGTGGAACTGATGTTGATGTGGTTATGGATCTGATGATTCACGATATCGACATTATAGCCCATCTCGTAGGACGTCCGTTAAAACGAGTGGATGCCGTTGGAATACCGATATTGACTGACACGGTTGATATTGCGAATGCTCGCTTGACGTTTGAAGGTGGTGCCGTCGCAAATGTGAGTGCCTCTCGTGCGGCGTTTCATTCCGAACGCACTATTCGCATGTTTCAATCTGATCTCTATATCTCACTCGATTTTAAGAAGAAGCGCCTTAAGATGGTATCGAAAAGTCCAGGGGAGAAAGATGATCTCGGATTCCCGCGAATGAAAGTGGAGCAGCAGAAATTTAAAGAAGGAGATGCGCTCGCGGACGAGATTGAAGAGTTTATCAAAGCTGTCGCGACGCGTACGCCGCCGCTTGTCGGTGGAGAAGATGGACTTCGAGCACTTTTGCTTACTGAGCAGATACATGCTGCGTTCTCTGAGTCCATTGACGAAATGACTGGGATGCAGCTTGCACTCAAACACGGTAATGCCCCGTAGGTACTTCGATGAGTAGACCAGTCGCGAAATCATTTCAAGCAACTAGCGAATCTCTAAGCTCCGACACGGAACGGCAATCGAAAGTGCCCACGGTCATGGTTATGTCGGGAGAAGCTTCCGGTGATGAGCATGCGGCATCGGTGGTGAGTGCTATGCGTCAGAAGAATCCTCAGATCCAATTTTTTGGCATGGGTGGTTCGGCGCTACGTGCTGCGGGAGTCGAAACGGTAGTTGATTCCGAGGAGTCAGCATCTGTCATGGGACTTACTGAGGTGCTTGGAAGTTTGGGTGGCCTGATCAAAGCGTTTCTCAAACTTCGTCGAGCCGCGAAAGACCGTCGTCCTGATATCGTACTGCTTGTTGATTTCCCTGATTTCAACATGTTGTTTGCTCGGGCGGTCCATACCTATTGCTCACATATCGTGTATTTTATCACGCCACAGATTTGGGCATGGCGAACCAAGCGTGTTCGAACGATTGCGAAGTACGTTAGTAAAGTCATTCCGATATTTCCGTTCGAAGAGAAGTTTTATCGGTCTCATGGTGTTGATGCGACGTTTGTCGGGCATCCCTATCTCGATCGTCCGGCATTGAAGATCGATAGAGACGCGTTTCTAAAAGCGCATGGGCTCGATCCACGCAAGCCGGTTGTTGCTCTTTTACCGGGGAGTCGGACCGCTGAGGTTACTCGTTTGGCTGTGCCAATGCGAGATGCCTGGAGGAGACTCCAGCAATCACGGCCGGATGTGCAAGCCATCGTTCCGATCGCGGCAACCTTGGAGCTTGATTGGGTGCAGCAAGAGTTTGGGGACTCAGATATCGTTTGTGTTCCAGGTAATGCCCGCGAAATTCTGTTGAGCGCCGACGTGGCAGTGGTCGCCTCAGGGACTGCAACTCTTGAGGCTGCGTTAGCTGAAATTCCGTTTGTTGTCATTTATAAGCTGTCCGATTTCACCTATGCAGTTGGAAAGCGCTTGGTAAAGGGCGTGAGCCATATTGCAATGCCCAATCTCATTGCCGGCGAGGAAGTAATTCCCGAGTTGATTCAGGAGAATGCTTCTGCTGAACGAATCGCTGCCGAGTTGGAGCGGTATCTGGGCGATCGCGCGCACTACGACGCCGTACGCAAGCGATTAGGGCAAATTCGTTCGCAGCTTGCGGGTGGGCTTGAGCGCGAAGATGGGAGCTCAGACCGGGTTGCAGATATTGTCTTGGGCCTCTTTCGCGATACGAAGCAAGAGGCGTGATGAAGAACTCCTTCACCTTGCCACAGCTTGTTGCCGCAACCGCTTCGAGCCTGGTGCTCCCGCCAGCGTTCGCCTACGCATGTGTGAACAAGCGCTGGCGAAGCAGCTTGCGAGAACGCTTTGCTGGTGGTGCCTGGCAGGAGGACATTCGTCGGCTTGATTCTCCGGTTTGGTTCCATGGTGCCTCGGTTGGTGAGGCGAGTGGTTTAAAACCGTTGTTAGAAGCGTTTCGCCAACGCTTTCCTCAACAGCATGTTGTTACTACTTCTACCTCGATAACAGGTCGTTCAGCTCTAAAGGAGCAAGGGCTCTCTGATGCGAGTGCCTTGCTTCCATTTGATCATCCGCTCTTTGTTGAGCGCGCCTTGAGTGCCATCCGGCCGAGAATGCTTGTCATTTCTGAAACTGAGATTTGGCCCAACCTATTGTTTGCGCTCGCTCGCCATGATGTGCCGGTGGTATTGGTCAATGGGAGAATTTCTGACTATAGCCTAGTGAACTATCAAAGAATTCGATGGCTCATAGAGCCAACGCTCAAATCGATGCGGAGACTGCTTGTCCAAACGGAGATTGATGCGAGTCGATTCCGATCCTTAGGGGCTCCCACGGAACAGCTGTCTGTCGTCGGTTCGACGAAGTACGATCACCCTGAACCTACTTGGACGAGTGGAGAAGCTGAGTCTTTCGCCCAATCCCTTGGACTCGATGCCGGGAAGCCCTGCTTTGTTGCTGGAAGCGTTCGTCCAGGTGAGTTCGAACAGGTCATTGATGCGTATGCAGAGGTGCTCCCTGGAATGCCAGAATTGCAGTTCGTGCTTGCACCTCGCCATCCAGAGTATTTTGATGACGTGGCCGCCTGTCTGGAAATGAAATCTATAGCGTTTCACCGTCGAAGCGCTGGTGTGCCAAGCGAGCCGGCGAGAGTTGTATTGCTTGATACCCTTGGGGAGTTACGTCAGGTCTATGGCCTTGCCTCTTTTTCTTTTGTCGGTGGTACGCTCGTAGATATTGGTGGTCATAATCCACTCGAGCCTGCTTCGTATAGAACGCCTGTCATTGTTGGACCGCATGTTGGAAATGTGAGAGATGCGATTTCTGCTCTGAAACAGGCCGGTGCCCATCTCCAAGTTGAAAATGCTTCTGATCTTGCACAGGTGATCCAACAGCTCAGCGCGGATCCTGCTTCCTGCAAGGCGAAAGGAGAGATGGCATATCGAGTTTGGCAACAGAACGCGGGAGCTACCGCACGTACGCTTGCTGAACTCGAACTATTTCTGAGTTGCGACAAGAGCGCCGGCCACAGCGCTCTTTGCGGCAGCGAGTAGGTCTACTGACTTAACTCGAACTTTGTAGTCTTCATTGAAATACATAAACTTCACCACTCCGTCTGTGCCAAATACATAGGCGGCGGGAACTGGAAGCATATGATGAGACTGGCCACTGGCTTCATCGAGATTAATGCCATACGACTTAAACTTCTCTAGTGTTTCAGCATTTACTTTAAACGCAATACCAAAAGCTCGAGCAGCTTTCATATGAGAGTCAGACAAAAGTGTGTAGCTCAGAGAATATTTCTTACTAGATGCAAGTAGGTGGTCAGGGTCGTCAGGACTGACCGCTAAAATTTGATAGCCAAGCTCCTTCAACTGAGGCTCGATCTTTTGCAGCTCGCCGAGCTGCGTATTGCAATAGGGTCACCAACCGCCTCGATAAAATATCAGTATCGAGGGGCTCTCCGAGATGGATTTCTGCAAATCAAATGCACTGCCATCTGCTGTGTGGAGGACAAGCTTTTCTGGGAGCGAATCACCTACCTGGAGTGGTGTGCTTCGATCGCTATCGGCTTGAGGAGCGGCATGATTGTCAGCAAAGGTCTCGCTAGTCGGCGGGATACACAGTGCAAAACTCATTGTAAGAATGAAAAACAGGGCAGGATTGTAGCGTTTGCTGTGCATCGTAGCTATCTCCGTTGAGGCTCCGGCGGTTAGAAAGCCGATACAAGTCGGCTTTGCAGCTACTGTATAGAGATATGTAGGGGAGTTCAACTGATTGCCTGAAGGTGGGAGGGGCTCTGTGGTTCAGAAAAAGTATCGCTTCAAACACCCCGACTCTGGGTCCACATGAGCCTTAACTACGCCGCGATTGCTTCTATATAATTCTTCGGCGGTGCGGGCCGACCACTTGATACTTTTTGCTTAGTAGTAGGGAAGAAACTTCCCATTTTGCCATCGGGCTTGGTAATGCGTACCCCTTCGATCGGAAATCGCTAGTTAAGATACAAAGAATGATTGGACCAGGGTCTAGCTGTCGACCTGAGCCCGGCGACGCTCAACGCGCAAGACACCGGTTACCTCTTCAACGTGACGGCTGATACGCTCAACTTGATCGGTATTCTCAATGTTGACTTCAAAAGTACATATCGCGTTGCCGTTTGCTTGGGCGGTGATCTGCAAGTTGATAATGTTGATACCGAGACTGGAGATGCATTGAGTGAGTGAGGCGAGCATGCCGACCTGATCTGTGCAGTGCACTCGAAAAGTAATCGGACGGCTCATTTTTGCATTGTCTCCCCAAGTGACAGGAACCAGCCGACGTGGATCGAAGCTCATGGTCTGGGGGCAGCCGCGTTTATGCACGGCAACTCCGCGGCCACGGGTGACGTATCCAACGAGCTCATCTCCTGGTAAGGGCTCGCAGCATTTTGCAAATCGAAACACGACATCATCCATGCCATGGACTTTGATTCCCGATTTCTCTTTAAATGCCTGTGCTGCTTTTTGGAATATTTTCTGTAGGGCAGTGTCTTCTTTCTGGAGCCTTTCTTCCAGGTTGGTTACATTTGGTACCAGTCTTCCCACGACACTGCGAGTCGATATTTTACCGTAGCCGATTTCGGCGAGCAGCAAGTCGATCTCGCGAAAACTCAAATCGTTGGCTACCTTCAGGAGCGAGCCGTCTTTAATTATCTTATTGAGTGCGAGCTTGACCTTGCGAAGATCCTTTCCTAGTAGTTCTCTTCCAACTGAAATGGATCGCTTGCGCTCCTCAGCCTTGAGCCAGCTTCGAATTCTCTGCTTTGCTTTCGTGGTAACAACGAGGTTGAGCCAGTCCTTACTCGGTGTCTGATTGTCAGAAGTCACAATTTCGATGGCGTCGCCATTGCGAAGTTGGTAGGAAAGCGGCACTTGTTTACCGTTCACTCGTGCACCTTGGCAATGGTGCCCGACTTCAGAGTGAATATGATAGGCAAAGTCGATTGGGGTTGCATTCTTTGTGAGTGCAATCAAATCGCCTTTTGGTGAAAATACAAAGACCTCGTGGGGAAACAAATCTTCTTTGACGCTCGACATAAACTCATGCGGGTCGTTCAACAGCTTTTCGCTTTCCACAAGGTTTCGGAGCCAAGAAAAATTCTCAGCCTTTTGGTTTGTAGGCCTTCCGTTCTTGCTTGTTTCTTTGTAAGCCCAGTGGGCCGCAATTCCGCGTTCTGCAATCTCATGCATTTCTGGCGTACGGATTTGAACTTCAATTCGTTGAGCTCGCGGTCCGATCACTGTCGTGTGCAGTGACTGATAGTTGTTCGGCTTCGGCATCGCTATGTAGTCTTTAAAGCGGCCAGGGATCGGTCGCCACGCAGCATGGAGTATGCCAATAGCCGCATAGCAATCCTTCGCTTCAGGGACCAAGATTCGGAATGCGATTAAGTCGTAGATTTCATCAAAAGTGAGATTTTGCTGCTCCATCTTTTGGTAGATCGAGTAGAAATGTTTTGAACGCCCAGAGACTTTACCTTTGATGTCGTTCTCGTTTAACTCATTCTGGATGTGCTGAACAACCTCTTTGATATAGAGGTCTCTCTCGGTCTTCGTTTCCTTGACTTGTTTCTTGAGGCTTTTGTAGGCGGCTGGTTTGAGGTGCCGTAGACTGAGGTCTTCGAGCTCGGATTTCATCCAATTGATACCGAGCCGATGGGCGAGGGGCGCATAAATGTCTATGGTTTCTTGCGCAATCCGCTTTCTACGGCTCTCTGAAAGAAACTCCAAGGTCCGCATGTTGTGGGTGCGGTCACAAAGCTTAATAAGCAGCACGCGAATATCTTGCGACATCGCCAGAAGCATTTTTCTGAAGTTCTCAGCTTGCTGTTCGGCTCGAGAGCTGAACTGCACCTGGTTAAGCTTCGTGACAGCATCGACGAGTTGCGACACGTCTTCACCAAACTCTTGCTCAATGGTAGCAAGGCTGGTGTCGGTGTCTTCAACTGTGTCGTGCAAGAGACCTGCAACGACAGAGGGTACATCGAGGCGAAGTTTGGTCGTTAAATACGCAACTTCTTGAAGGTGGGTGATGTAGGGTTCGCCCGAGGCACGCGTTTGGCCCTTGTGGAGGCGCATACTAAAGGCGTGCGCCCTTCGAATTGCATCTAAGTCTGGCGAAGGGTGGTAGGCTTGAACTTCAGCTAGAATCTCTTGCAGTTGCACGAGCAATACCCATTACCGTAATGACTAACCCAAAAGTGCGTGTGCCAAAAAACCGGAAGACCGCAAACAGCGTCGGTTGTGCATTTAACCAATCTGAGCTGTTGAAGTGTCAGCGCTCTTGGTCGGTGCCACAGCAACTTTATTTTCGCTGACCGGTTCAGGTGAGCCTTCGGCGATTACCTTGCTCGCTCGAAACGGTGATTCCAATTCTTGTTCAGGAGCTTCTTCGAACCGCACTTTGCCTGACGCAATTTCACGTAGTGCGGAAACGATCGCTCGGTTCCCTTTTGTATCGGTAACTGGGGTACTTCCCTCAAGCAATTGCTTTGCCCGTCGGGCAGCAAGCCGAACTAAAGAGAAGCGGTTTGATTCGTGATTGAGACAGTCTTCAACTGTAATTCGTGCCATTATTTTTAATTCTCAACTATCGTGAAAAAGCTAAAATTGTAAGAAATGCCAACCTACATTCCTCGACGCACCCGCATGGTGTACACCCTTGCCTAGTAAGGACGCAGATAAACTCACGGGCTGTTCTGGAAAGCATCGAGCTTGGTTATCGCAAATTTTCTAACCTATTGTAAATTTTAGTGATCTTCGAGAAAAATCGCAACTAGTGGCCAAAAAAAAAGTTTCACCCCGACTATTTGCAATTTATTACTAGTAATTTAGCGAGGTTAGCGCCCAGGCTGGTTTTTTTGTCCCGACGGAGTGCCCGAGAGAATCTTGGGATGCTACACTATGGGGTCCGAAATGCCAGAGCGAATGCGAATTGGCTAGGTGTAATTGATAATTGTTGAGTGACCTATTGTGGAAAAGAAAACGAAGAAACCCCCAGTGGTTTTGAGAAATAGTCGCAATTTCATGCGAGAGAAATTTCACGGCAAGTCGTTTCTCGTGCCCAGTTTTATCACGGTGGTGGGTATCTTTTGTGGGTTCCTTGCGATTATCAGTGCGATACGTGGAGATTTCCTATACGCGACTCGCTGTATTCTTGTTGCTATCGTTTTGGATGGCTTGGATGGCCGCGTTGCTCGAAAATTGAATGCAACGAGCGCCTTTGGTCGGGAGTTCGATTCACTCAGTGATGTGATGTCGTTTGGTGTCGCGCCAGCGGTGTTGCTGTATTGTTGGGCGTTTGCCGCGACGGCCGAGGATTTTGGCGTGTTGGTTTCGTTTCTGTTTGTTGCCTGTAGTGCCACCCGTCTAGCCCGATTTAACGTAAAGGCTGCCGAGGAAGATACTACTTCTGGATTTACTGGTATGCCGACACCCGCTGCCGCCGCCGCGGTAATTTCTTTTGTCTTCTGCTTTCCCGAGCCGGTCCAAGACTTCCATTACGTCGTCGGAATAATGGCCTACACGGTGTTAGTTGGATTCCTCATGGTGTCATCGTTCCCCTTCTTTAGTATCAAGCGTCTTCGGCTGTCGTCGGGAAACCCAAGTTTCTTGTTCATTTTGTTGGCCGTCGCAGTTGCCTTTGCTTGGAAATATACAGGATTGTTTTTGCTACTTATCTCAAATGGCTACGCGATGAGTGGACCACTCTCCAAGTTGCTGCCCGCAAAGAGTCTGCCGGGTAAGGAAGCTGAGCCAGAGCAAGTGGCGTAGCGCTACTTCACCTGATTCGATGGACGAGCGTCCTGCGAATAGATGTATCCCACCTTGCCGCCAGTTGAGCGAAGCTCAAGCCACCGACCCATGCGTGCAGTGACGTGAACAGGCGTATTGGCATTGAGCTCTGCTAGAGTTTCATTCAACAGCGAAGGGGCCGATACTACCCTAGTTCTCGCAATAGTAGTGTAGACGATGGGTGGATTGAATTGCTCCACCTCATATGAGCGCAACGGACTCCCGTCTAAAGCGTTTCTGCGCGGGGCAATTTGCACAGGATCGGCGGATTTTGCTGGTCCATAGATGCGCCCTGCCGAGTCGACTTTCAAGTCTTTTCCAAGAGCTGCTTTCGGAATGGGAGCCTTGCTCGGCGAGGATCCAACTGATTCCACGGTGCCACCGGGTGCATTGCTGGGATCATAGCTGGGGAGTTTATTCGCAGGGATTGCATTCCTCGCGTCTGGAATATTAGCAATAGATTCCAATTCGTCGTTTTCTGGGGCGACCGGTTGATCGAGCGTTGCAGCGTGCTTCGGATTCAGCGCGTCGTGATCGATGCCAGGATCGGTTCCAGGCGTTCCAGCGGGTTTCTCTTTGGAGGCAAGTGCCAGTTTGGCCAGGCGCATCCCAACATTATCGAGAGTCCGATCGAGTTCGTTCCCGCCGCTCTTTATTGTCGGTAGAGTCATTTCTGGCTTTTGGCGGAGTTCGATATTCATCGCTACCCCATCGGGAAGTGTCGCTTGCTTTGAGGTCATGCTGTATTGCCACAACTCCCAACCAATCGTGCCTACCGCAATGGGGAGGGCCATAGCGGCAATTGCCCAACGCCATTTTTTCGAAGGCCCGACTGGGACGGATTCTTCATCTTCCGGTTGGGTCTGCTCGGCAGCTTCGTTCAAGATCTGTTTCGCACTCAGTCGTCCCGGACGATGGGGCTGCTCAGGTTTCTTTTCTTGATCGGCTTCAAGCTGAGCTTGAGAGTGTTCTTGCACTTGTTTTTCTAATAGCTCTTTCTTTGTCTCCAGCGAAGAAATATACGAACGGTTCTCTCGGCGAAGTTGGGCCCGCTTAATTTCGTCATCAACCACTTGAAGGGCAAAGGACTCGAGTGAGGATCGGTCCTCTCTCGAAATTGAGTCGCTGAGACTCAATGCGCGTTCGAGCATCACTACCGCTAATCGATATTGATCCTTATCGACCAACTTTCTTGCGGTGCGCAAGTAGGTGCCACAATAGAGTGCTTTGAGTTCTGGGAGTTCATTGAGTTTATCGAAAAGTTCGTCGAGTGGGGCACTGAGCGCCGTGGTGGGGAGGGTATCTATCTCAAGCTGGCAGCGGACCCACCAGAGCCGACAAATCGGGTCGTTGGGCCGCTCCTTCATCTGCTGCTCAATAGCTTCGAGCGCCTCTTCAGAGCGCTGCTCTTCGACCAAAGCATGCCAAGGGTATTGGGCTTTCTGGGCTTCAGAAAAGCCTCCGCCAATCCCTTCAATACTCTCTACTGTGCTTGTTGATACCAGCTCTGCCATATAACCCGAGATCACTACAACCCTAAGTCTTTGAAAAATAAGACGATTCTAAACAAGAAATGTTTCCTGTTTCCCTACCTTATATATATTATGCAGCGATTGCTTTGAATCGCTAACTAACTAATTTTGCTAATTTCTATGCTACTGTCGGCAAAATGAAGCTCAGATCGCTCGTATTCCTGCTGTTCACTAGCGGTTGTTTCCCTATGGGGATGCCCGAATACGTTGCTCCTATTAGCCCGCCAAGCGGCGGGAGTGCGCCAGCAGCTCTCCTGCTCCGAGCTGAACAGGCGAGAGTCGAACCAGAGACGCTCGGCTATCAGTTTGTATTGGGGTTTCTCCCGTTGACACGACTGTATCTAGAGCACGGAATCAATGCTTCAGTTGAAGAGGCGACCTTGGCCGTCTTGCAGGAGCAAGGCTACGCTCCGTTTATCGTGGGTAAGAAGAGTTTTGCTCGGGCTGTTTCGGTGATTCGGCCCCGTCTCATTCTATCGACGAATGTCAGTGATGTCTCACTCCATGCGTACGATCTGATCTTTCTTCGCGTACTTTCTCTGGACGGAACACTGACAGTCTCTCGAATTAGTTCGAACGGGATACTGGCCAATTCGTATTCACTCCCAATTAAAGAAAAGCGATATCGTAAGCATGCTCACGCTCCAGCAATGGCTTCGATACTTGAGGCTAATCTCAGAAACGGGATGCGCGAGTTGCTTGCGGACAAGCGGGTAGGTCGACAATCACGTAGACCTGCGGTGGTGCCGACGAAAACGACGACACCCTTGGTCCTTTTAGAGTCTCCAAGCAGCCGATTCCCGATGCCACTCGAAATTGGAAAACAGATTGCAGAGTCCTATGGCTTTAGAGAGGTGCCGGCGTTTTCGCAAGCTGCTGTGCTACGTATGGTGCAACGAGGGCTTGCTACTGGTCTCGACGAGAGCTTCATCGCTTTATCACCTCCGAATCCAGAGCAAATTTTTCGAACTGGGGAACCCTATTGGGTGCTTGCAACGGCTCTTGAGAGACTCGTACTCCATTCGTCTCGCTCTGGTGAAGGTCCTGGTCTTGAACTGACGTTGCGCCTGGATATCCGGGAGCGCGGCGCTCAATTGCTGGGGGCAAGTTGTCGAACCTATCAACCACTACTGGCGGAGAGAGACGGCTATTGGGTCGTGACTATCGAGCAGGCCGCTTCTGACATAGTAGCTGCCTTTATGAACTTGAGTTCGAAAAGCTCGGATTCGAGTTCCACGTCTCATGTTTCTTGTGCGGGATAGGAGAGATGGGTCTGTTCGATTGTTTTGCGCGCTGGATTTTACCCCGAGTTGCGGTAGAAAATAAGCAAATTGCAGCACTGCGAGCACAGCTTGAGAGCTTTGGCGGCGAAGAAGTTGTCTATGTCGTTCGTCGACCCTCATATCTTGAAGCCGCATTGGTACAACAGATTCTCTTGCAGCATACATTGCCAGTACCAAACGCCGTAGTGCGCCCTTTTCGAGATGCAGAACCGACCTCTTCGGCGAAGGTCTCCCTTATTGCCCTTCGTTGGCGGACTGGATATGAGCTATCACTTGCCCGTGTGCGACGGTACCGATCCTGGCTCACGAATTGGCTTGATAAAAAGCAACAAGCTCCGGTGACCTATGTGCCACTTTCAATTGCTGCTGGCTTGGGACCTCGCCCTTGGCCCGGGAGAAGCTATTGGCCGATTGATTTTTCCTACCTGCCGTTGGGAGATCTATGGCTTGTTTGGGTATATTGGTTTCAGAGAAACTCCTTGAGTTTAGACATTGGCCCAGCTTTGACTATGCAAAGTGATTTGTCTGGAGGCGAATTTCAAACCAAGCTCTCCAAAGAAATCTACCGTAAAGAAAAAGCTACTCGTGGCGCGCAAACGCAGCCCGCGCAAACCGTAGAGAATATCGTACTTTCCGGGCCGCAGTTTGAGGAAGTGCTTCTTCAATTGGCTTCTACGACATCGGAATCTCGTCCGCAGCTCTATCGTCGGGCTCGCGGATATCTGAGAAAGATGGCAGCTCAATTTCGTGGAAGTGCTATTTATCTGCTGTATCTTATTGTGCACCCCGTGATTACTACGGTGTTCTCTGCGGTGCGTGTGCATAATCTCGATTCGCTCAGGGAGTTGACTGCTCGAACACCAGTGGTCTTGCTTCCTTCGCACAGAAGTCACTTCGACTATGTGTTGATGTCGTATATTCTCTACAAGGCAAATCTTCCACTTCCTTACGTTGCTGCGGGAGTCAATCTCAATTTCTGGCCCTTCGGATCACTCGCTCGCTCCGCGGGGGCGTTTTTTATTTGGCGATCGATCGATAATGATCCGCTGTACAAGTGCGTGCTCGATAACTATATGTCCTACGTTACGAAACAAGGCCATACGCTGGAGTTCTTTATCGAAGGGGGGCGAAGTCGATCGGGTGCGATGCGAAAACCGAGACTTGGATTGCTCAAGTATCTCATCAGAAGTTGGGAGCAAGGAGGGAGAGATGATATCTCCTTGGTTCCGATTGGCATCACCTACGAACGCCTCGCTGAAGAGAAAGCGCTCCACAGTGAGCTGAAAGGGGGTGGAAAGCGAAAAGAGAATCTATTCGAGTTATTGCGACTGACCAGTATTTGGAAAAAGCGCTTTGGGTCAGTGGTTACTGTGGTAGGGGAGCCATTCTCTCTCAGAGAGTTTTATCACGACTTAGATCAGGGACGCGAGAATAGCGACCGCTCTTTGAACTTGGTAACGGAAGACCTGGGGTATGCAGTTTCTCGGCGGATCATGGATTGTACTGCTCTGACCGGGACCGCGCTTTCATCGGCAGCTCTGTTATCGATGCCGCAGTATCGTTGCTCGACGGAGCGTGCCGTCGGCCGGATGATTTCACTCTTGCAGATTATTTTTGTTGCACGCGGCTATTCTGCAGCTTCAAGCTGGTCTGCCACCAGCTGTGTGCCGACAGAGGCACTCGCGTCGGCTGAGCTTGTATTCAGTGTCAGTCTCGAACAAGGTATTTGTGAAACAAGCCTAGCGGATGCACTGCTCGGCGTGCTGGGTCGGATCGAATCTTTTGAACTCGCGAAGAGTGATGATGAAGGTGAGGCACGGATGATCGAGGTACCTGAAGATCGGCGATTGCGGGTTGAGTATTACAAAAATAATCTCATGCACCTATTGGTTGCGCCGGCTGGGATCGCTTTTTCTGCACGAGAGGATGGCGTCGTCGATGTCAAAGAGTTGTACGATTTTCATCAACACTTGAAGTCTGCGTTTTTGTTTCCTTTCTGGAGGGAATGGCGGCTTCGAATAGATGAGGTCTTGCGCCATTTTGAGTCCTGCAATTGGGTGGAGCGGACAGCGGATTTCTCTCTTGGGGATGAGCTGCCGGTCGGCACTTGCCAATTGACTCCCGCGGGGAGGGAAGCACTACAGCCCGTACTTCGCTTGCTGTTGCCTTACTTTGAGTCTTGGTATGCTGGTCTGCAGGCCGTTGCTCAGCTTTCCTGGGAGTCGCAACTGGAGTCTGAATTTATTCGCGACATGCAACTGATACTGGACGATGGAGGTTGCTTCCCTGCTGCCCCACGAACCGAGTCGGCGGCAAGTACGATGACTGAATTTACTCTCAGCGCGCTTCTAGAAGCCGGTGTGATTCGTTCGGAGATAAGTGAGATCGGACGATCTGATGCAAAGCGCCTGTTTGCGGTTAACCCTGCCCAACAACCTCAGCTTGAAGAACAGCTTGCGCGCGTTCGTCAGATTCTAGTTGATATTCCTTTGATGACTTAAAGAATGGCGAAACAAGGATCTTTCACGCTTGTAGCATGTGCGCTTTTGGCTGAAGGCGCGTTGTTGGCAATCTATGGCGCATGGGCGTATTGGCGTGCTGTGCCGCTCTTCCCGAGATGTAGCTTAGAAGATTTATTTTGGGGAGTGTTGGCAACTATTCCCCTTTGCGTTGTGAATGGTGCACTCGTATTCTTACTACGTAGAGACTATTCCTGCTTGTCAAAAACTCGAGAGTTTATTGATCTTATCGTATCACCTCTCGCAAATAATTTGACACTGGGGCAGGCGGCGCTTATCGCATTGGCCGCTGGGATTTGTGAAGAGTTGTTCTTTCGCGTGACGCTTCTCTCGGAATTCGGTCTACTTGTTTCCAGTCTTTTGTTTTCGGTAATGCACTTTGGTCCGGCGATTCGCGAGTTTCGTTTTCTCTTTGTTTGGTATGCAATTCTTGGGAGCTACCTGGGAGTGGTTGTTATATTTTCGGGTAGTATTTGGGTCGGGATAATTTCTCATGCATTGTATGATCTAATAGCTCTTGTCTTTTTGCGGTATTTCTATTCCCCCAGTTCTGAGACTGTTTTTGAAACTTAAAGTCAAAAGAAGTTGATTGCGCTGATTGCAACGGAAACCTGAAAATTCATTCTAGCATCTAAACATCAGCTACTTTGTGTTCAATGGTACCTGGTGCTCGTTTCACACTTGCATTAATCTTATCGATGTAGCTGGATTTGCATTAACTTACTCAGCTAATAAGGGTTATTTAACTAATTGAGTCCTTTTGTACGAAAACTCGCTAGTTCTTGCCTCATTGCAGCGCTAGTAGTGCTTGCCAAGGGAGAGGTGCAGGCTCAAACTTCTGCCAGCGGCAAGTCGCTGATAAATGCACGGGCAGCAGGGACTGTTGAACGTCTCTTTAGTAGCCGCCGCCAAACCGAAAGAACTCGGCAAGTTGTTTCTCGTTACTCTAAACGTCAATCTGCGCTGGTGCATGACTTGCAGCTGGATTCCGTCGATAGTTTGATTCAAAGGAATAGATCGCATTCAGAAATGTTCTCTTCCTTTAAGGATATCGCGTATTTATCCTATGCCCGAGACGTTATTGATCTTGAAGAACTGCTCGAAATCGAGAATTCAACCGGTGCGCAGAAGGTATTGCTGTTTGAGAGCTTGCGGATGTCGAATGAATATATCTTTAAGCCGTTGATAGGCCCTCGGTATGATGCGATTGTAAGGAAACTTAGGGCGCTACGCGACTATACCACCGTCGGGGTAGTCAAAGAAAATTCCGGTAGTCTTGGCGTGCAGCGCGGCTTAGGCGATGATGAGCGCCTAGTCGAATTTAAGATTCACACAAGCGCCAGATACGGCTTAGAACCTAGAGTTCGTTTTGATGATAATCTTGTTTTCCGATACCGACCGATCCAGCAGGAAGCGCTTCTCGAGTTTCGTATCGACTTCTAAAATTTCTCCCCACGAAAGGAAAACCCCATGAATACATCTCGTTTATTTCGAACTGCTGTTTTGCTTGCGCTCCTTGTGTCGGTATCCACCTTCCTTGCCTGTAGCAAGAAAAAATCAACCAGTGGGTCTACGACGACGGACAAGTTTGAATTGAGCGGAGAACTTCTCGGCCGACTGCCGAGCACAACGACAAGTTTCTTTCGCTGGGACTCTACTCACAAAGCGTATCAAAAGTTGTTGCAGTCACCTTGGGCGGGGACAGGTGATTTCATGTCTTTGGCGACGAAGGCTCAACAATCAAAGTCAGGTGGACGAATTGAAGCTGCGTTCAAGAAAGCGGGACTTTCTCTGGACGATGAAACCGCACTCCAGAGAGTATTTGCAAAGGGCGTACTGTTCGCTGCGCCTGCGAGTGACGGGACGTCCAAGCAGCCCGAGTTGGGTGTGATGTTTAGATCCGACAAAAGTTTTGATGTTCCCAAATCACTAGATGTGCTGAGCGAAGAGCTCAAGAAGGAAGGTCTCAGCGTTGTGCCATCAGCGGCCAATGGTATCAAGGGTATGTCGTTTGATTTGCCCTGTGATGCAAGCAAACCGAACTGTGAGCCGCTAAAAGTGTTTGTCGGAACCAAAGACGGCCTCACCGTGCTGGCCAATCAGGCCGAGGTTGTCAATCAAGTTCATGGGCGTGACGGAAAAGCGAGGCCGGGCATCCTTGATTCTCCCCGATTGAAGCGAGTCGCCGAAGGATTGCCTGGGAACAGCTCCCGATTCGCATTTGGTTTTGTCGATGTCGTCACTTTGCTTCAACAGTCAGAAGAATTTAAGAAGCAGCTGAACAATCCCGAATTTGGATCTCTTGAGGCCGTCGCTTTGTCCTTTGCGATGAATGACACACCAGAATCGGATGTGCGTGTTCTACTCGATGAAAAATCATCTACTTCCTTGCAGGCGGTTGGGAGCAAGACTCCAGGTGGATCGCAGCTGTATGCCTCAATCTCCCAGAAGCCGATTATCTTTTTGAGTTTCGACGCAACTGTGTTGAGGGCATTGCGAGATTTGAGTATTGCGAGCAAGAAAGCAGGCGCAGATCAGTTTGCCAAGCAGCTTTCGTTTCTCGATGATGTCGGTCGTGTGGGGATTATGGCGACCCTGGCTACTCCAGGCACGTCGTTTCTTCCCATTCCGAATTTCATGTTGATGGTTGAGTCGAGTAAACCTGAAGTTGTGAATCAGCAGTTGCGAGGATTCGTCAGTGCGTTGATGAGTGGCTCTGGTATGGGAACTGCTTCGGGTTGGACGGAGAAAGATCTTGAGGGAACGAAAGGGCACTCGATGCAAGGCACGCTCGGCATTGGGGCGCATATCGCCTCGGGTCCAGGACTGGTATTGCTCACGACCAGTGAGCAACAACTGAAACAAGGTCTAAAAGGAGCGAACCCCGTTTTTCTAGGCGGTCTACAAGGTCCAGCCAAACAGGTGTTCGAGAGTCGGCCCACCGTTGGAAACTTCTATCTCGATTTTGATCAGGTGGCTTCGTTTATGGAAACCATGGGAGGAGTTCTTTCACTGTATGCACCTCAGGATAAGAGCGCGGCGGAGTTTTTGAAGCCAGAGAATATCGCTTCGCTTCGAAAAATGGGGGCGATGATTGGTTCGGTGGAGCAACAAAAGGACATGATCGCTCTAAAGAGCTTCTATCAGCCCGGAGCAGTTCCGAAATAAGGCAATTTTATAGCCTCGTGAAGCGAAAAATCTCGGCGACCTCTCGCGAATGCTCGCATCCTAACTAGAGTGCTTCTGATACGATCGAGGGCAACAGAAAAGGTTTTACGATGGATACTATTTCGAAATTACAAGAGATTTCTCTGCGTTTGGATCAAATCGATCAAACTTCTGACTGGCTTGCTCAGTGTCTTGAGGAGCTAGATCCAGCAATGTCGCAAGCTGGTACAATGGTTGCTGCGCTGTCTGATGATGTCCGGATGCGAGTGTTGGAGTTAGTCTCTGAGCTAGAGAATCAGGTAGCGATGATTAGCGCTGAATTGGAAAGTGACACGAATAGCTACCATTAAAAAAATAACACTATTTCTAGTAAGTTAGCCTCCGTAAGAAGTAATCCCGAGAGAATCTCCGATCAGTGAACGTAAGATGTATTAGGTTCATTGCGGAGGGTTTTCATGAATGCGGTTGCGCATGTTGTTGTTGGGGCGGATGAGGAGCAGAAATGCCCGATCGTTGGAAAGAGAACAGCCGAGCACGCACTCGTCTTAGGAGTTCTCCTCTGTATTCTGCAAGCGGCAGACGGGTTTCTCACATCACTTGGTATCAGTAAATTCGGTATCTCTGCCGAAGGCAATCCACTTATCAGACATCTGATGTACGAATTGGGTCATATTCAGGCGCTTGGGCTCGTTAAGATCTCAGCGATATTCGTTGTAGTCGCCTTGACGGTATTTGCCCGAAAGATGCCTTGGGTGAACCAGGCGATGGGCGCAATATCATTTCTCTACATATTTGCCGCAATCGTACCTTGGACGTACATATTGTTTGTAAAGCCCTACATCCTGTAGGAAGCTGTTCATATTTGTACGATTCAATTGAAAAAATTGCAGTGCGCGTTTTGAGGAGCAATCCGTAGTTATCTCACCTTGTTTCAGCTCATCTAAAATAGAATTTCCAAATTTTTTTTTTAAAATAAGTCCCTGCTTTTCTTGAGCTTTGCGGGAGTACCCGTAGTAAGGTTTTTAGAAGTTGAGTAGTTACACCTATTTGCCGCTTTCCCTTCGCCTGTACTTTTTCTCTCATATGCCCCGAATTCTATAAACTTCTCACGCAGTTGAAACGATAGCTCTATATGGAGGGTGACCTCCGTGCGGTGTTCAAGAGCGTTCGATTCCTGCAGCCCAGAGGGCTTCTCAACAGTTCGAACTAGTTTTATTAGGTGAAAATAGGTTCTATCGAGATTTTTATGTTTCGACTGAGAATTCTCAATCGATATTGCATACTCGGTGCGCTTCTTTGCGTTGTCTTTGTTTTGTGTCTGAGCACCAGCGCAATTGCACAGCCAAGTACCTCTCCCGGAACTGATGTGTTTCTTCAAGGGCGCTATCTCGAGGTCGGCGTTTCTGCTGACGGCGCTTTTGGTTCGGCCGGCGATTCGACGTCGCTTACGACTTCTTCCCCGTATGGAGCCTATCATCCACGCCCCGACGCAAATAGCACCGGTATCGGAGGTGGTGAAATTGGTTTTCGCGCCGACCGAGATCTTGATGGTTGGACAACAGGTGCTCCAGCGCCCGATGGATCTGATGGCGACTATTTCTTTCCAGGAAGTCCCGAAGAAGGTTTCTGTGTTGCGATCGACACGAGTACCACAGGTATTGGCGTTTCGAATTACTGCAACAACCGGGCATCAGGAACCAACGGTGTGCCTTTTAGCGGCTCTGGCGAAGGGCTCACAAACTATCAAAACACTGCTGGCGTGGCGAGTGTCAGTTGGCGTGGCACAGTAGCCGGGTTGCAGGTCGATCAGACGTATTCGGTAGCGGAGCTGGACACCTTTATGACAGTGGTTGTTACACTCACCAATACCTCTGCTCTCACTATGGGTGACGTTTACTACATGAGAAACGTTGACCCAGATAACAACGTTTCGCTCAACGGTAGTTTTGTAACAACTAATCGCATACACAAACAGTTTCCGACCGACAATGCCGCGGTGGTCTACGCCACGCAGAGTGATGGCTCTTTTGTAGAGCTAAGCTCATTCGATAGTAATACTCGGGTTACCCACGGCGGATTTGCAAACCGCAATGCCTATAATGTCTGGAACGGCATCGGTCTTAATACCTCTGGCATTGTTACTGCAGATGAAGCAATTTCTCTCGCATACAAGGTAAGCAACTTTACGCCTGGTGCAACAGCAACTTTTACCTTCGAGTATCGATTTGCGCCATCTACTGCCTTGGTGAGCTTAACGCAAGACATTGATATTGATGAGGGGGGAGTTAAAACTGCTACTGTTACTGCATCACTCTTTCGACCGATTTCCCAAGATGTAGTAATCAACCTCCAATACGGTGGAACTGCGAGTCCTTCGGACTACACGGGAACTCCAACTACTGGAGTATCCGGTGACAGTGCAACTCGAATAACTATTCCAGCGGCATCGACGACCGGTTCAGTAGAGAT
>CBDUGV010000021.1:0-30211 GCA_965366815.1 uncultured Bdellovibrionales bacterium
CAACCGCAGAATAGTGGGCCGATAGCTAGTCTTTTTCCAATAGAATTCGCTACTTACTTCGGCTCTGGGCGAGTTTACAATTTTTTCACATTCAATTTACTACTGGTTCACCCAGCCCAACTGAATGCAGAGTAGGCTGAGAACGTAGCCCAGTCCCAACCCACTGACTCAACTTTGGGCTACGCACAAAGGACCGACCCTACATGCATACGCGCTTGGCCTCCTTAATCCGCTCCTTAAGCCGTAGGGCAGTGATCTGTCTCATCACTGCCCTGGCCTTTGTGCCCGCAGCTTGCTTGGCTCAAACACCAAGACTCTCAGTCCAAGCGATACGTTCAGCAGAACATGCCAATCAACAACAACGGATACCTGTTCTCGTTTCAGTTCAAGTAGATAACGACGTCCGCCAGTTTCAAGCGCTCAATATCGCTTTCGCTCTCAATCTCTCAGAAGCCTTCGAGGGAGAGGAGCTTGAACATATAAAGCAAGCCGTCTTGAGTGCGATCACCCTACTTCGCGCGAGAGACACCGTCTCAATCTTAAACTATGGCGCTACCGTTCGAGTTGAACTGCCAGCCACGAGTGTGGCAGAAAGCAATCTCATCTTAAAGCAGGCTCGAGATATTCGGACGTTTGAAGGCAACAACCACATAGCAGGCCTCAGTAAGGCAGCCTACGAAGTAGGCAAGAAGTTTGACCTTGAAAAGATCAATAAAATTATTCTAATCACGAGTTCATCCTGCGATCGAGAATCTCATTCCAAGCAGAGAATTACTGAGCTCGTTCAAGCACTGCGAAAAGATCGCATACTTATATCTACGATTGGCATTGGCGACGCATATGACGAAATTTGCCTAGGAGAGATCGCGCACGCGGGTGGGGGTCAGCATTATTTCGCTGAGACCAGCAAGCAACTAAGCGCAATTCTGGAACGAGAGATCGCCGAGACCCAACGGCTTGTCGCCGACAGTATAGAACTTTCTTTCAAAGCCGCACCTCAGGTCCGGATCGCCAATATCTATTACCCTTTTCTCGACAACCGGGATCAAGCCGATACGATTCGGCTCACGCCGCTGGCTGGCCAACAAGAACAGCAAGTCTTCTTAGAACTGGATTTGCCAATGGTTCGGGGAGACACCTCCGAAGTCGTGCTCACAACTACGCTTCGCTACAAAAAGAGCGATGAAAGTGAGTGGACAAACAGCGTAGACCAACTCTCAATCCGCTTCACCGACGAGGCATATGAACCAGATCTAAGTATCCATACCCATGTGGCTGATTCCTTCGCTCGGCTTGAGGCAAATCAACATCTCACTGCTGCGCTCCTGCTGAGTCTCGAAGGTGGTAGAAGCGAGGCGATTGCCGCAATTAATACAGCGACTGCTCAACTTCGAGCGGAGTATAAGAGAACAAAACGACCAGTGCTTTTGCGCGAAGCGCTGCGCTTTGAAGCATATGCAAAAGAGTTTCAATCAACGAAACTCGAGGTTCTGAAAAGACGGTTTTATCAGCGACAGTATCGATACCGATACCATCGCCTCAAGGAAGAGTCATAAGACAGTATGGGTTCTAAACTTTGGGTGCCACTCCTTCTCATCCTCGCGCTTTCGATCGCGACGTTGATGGCACTCGGCATCAAACTCGCGCGAAATGAACGTCGAGTTCTCGCCTATCAGTATGGTGAATTATATCAGGCTCGTCTCAAGGATTATCGCGCAGTTGTGCAGTCGATGATCAAGAACCGGATGAATAAGCTCTCGACGCTGCTTGCGGAGAGCGATGCGAGCGAGGCGGCGCTCAGAAATATCGTTGAGCAAAATAGCCTCGCGACTCATGCTTTTGTGCTTGAACGAAGTGGAGCCTTGACACTGCCAAATGCAAACGACTCCAGCATTTCTGTCGAAGAAAGACAGTTCCTCGATAGAACGAGGTCGATTTGGTCAGACGGAAGTTTACAAACAACTGCCTATGCTTCGGAAGAAGAAGGTGGGTGGTTTCCCTATTTTTGGAAAGATGGACTTCACTTACTCTACTACGTTAAACACGGCGACAAACTAGTCGGAGTCGAAATAAGCAAGGCTCGACTCTACTCTCATATAATTGGTTTGCTACCAGACGACCGATACTTTGGACCAAATTTTCCCGATCGACTGGTTGTGCTTCTCGATGAAAAGCAAAACAGCATCTACAAATGGGGGGCAATCAGTGTTGAGAAAATGAGGGATCCAGTCGTTACGGTAAACTTGCTCCCTCCGCTTGATGGATTGAAGTTCAGCTACTTTGTCCCGGCAGAACTTTGGGATAAACCGTTCTACAGTTCGGCGCTCTTTACGATATTGCCAGCGGTGCTCCTGGTGATTTCAATTCTGGTTATGCTTGCCGTCTACTTCTATCGCGAACACACCAGAGAGATCCGTGAAGCGAGCCAACGAGTGAACTTCGTAAACCAGGTCTCTCATGAACTGAAAACGCCTCTTACTAACATTCGAATGTATGCCGAATTGTTGGAAAACCGGCTCGACGATGACGACGTGAAGTCGGTGAATCATCTCTCAGTAATTGTTTCTGAAAGCCAGCGGCTGAGCCGGTTAATTACGACAATCCTCACCTTCAGCTTGAAGGAGAAAGACAAACTGGAGCTTCATCTCACTCCTGCTCGAGTTCCTGATGTAATCGAAGAAGTTCTCGAACAATTCCGGCCCGGACTCGCGGAAAAAGGAATTGAGATAAAGACCCGCTATCAGGACAACTCGATCGTCCAGGTCGACACCGATTTTCTTCAGCAGATTCTCGGCAATCTCATTTCTAACGTCAAAAAATATGCGGCCGATGGTAAATTACTGGCTGTGGAGTATTCGAGAGATGATCGGTACTCATATGTGAAGGTCTATGATCACGGACCCGGAATTCCGAGAGAATCGAGAGAACAGATTTTTGAAGCTTTTTATCGAAGCTCGAATGAGCTGACTGATGGAATAAGTGGCACAGGCATTGGTCTGAGTATTTCGCGCGATCTTGCGCGATTGCATAGAGGTGAGCTACGTGTGATAGACTCGCAGCGAGGCGCATGTTTCCTTGTATCGCTGCAAACCTCATCAAACGCCACTGGTGGGCAAACCGAGAAAAGTACATCTAAGGGTGAATAGATGAAAGTACTAATTTGCGAAGATGATGCAAAGATACGAAAAGGCTTGGTGGAGATCCTTGAAAGCGAAGGATACCAAGCGATTGAAGCAGAGGAAGGTAACGAAGCGTTAAAACTCTTTGTAACTGAGAAACCTGACTTTATATTACTCGATATCATGATGCCTGGGATAAGCGGCTACGACGTCTGCCGCACGATCCGCGAGCAAGACGAAGAGATTCCGATCATGTTCATTAGCGCGAAGTCAGAAGAGATTGACCGCGTGCTTGGCCTTGAGCTCGGTGGAGACGACTACATCGTCAAACCATTCGGTGTAAACGAAGTCATTTCCCGCATCCGTGCAATTACCAGAAGATGCTTCCGCCGAAGTGGCGTTACCTCGGAAGAGGCGCAAAAAGAGTTTCACATCGGTGGAATTCTCGTCCGCCCCAAAGAATTGCGCGGATACCAAGGTGATGAGCAGATTGAGCTGAGCTTACGAGATATCAGTATGCTCCGCCTCCTCAGTCAGGAGCAAGGAAACGTCGTCAGCCGCGATAAGATATTTAACGAGTGCTGGGGAATGAACTATCTTCCAAACAGTAGAACCCTTGACCAACACATCTCGAAACTTCGCAAAAAAATAGGCGACGACCCTAAGAATCCCCAAATAATCGAAACCGTCCACGGTGTCGGCTACCGCTACAAATAGCAATTCAGCGTCTGAGACGGCACTCTCTCCTCTAAGAGGCACGTCTCTTGCACCTATCTAGTTCAGCAACAAAGACGCAACTTTGGAAGTTGCGTCTCTGTCACTCAATTGGCTTAGTTGGCGAGGGGAGTGAATTCACCGCTTCTCGGGAAGAAGAGCGATACGAGTGAGCGGAGAATGAACGATCCTACGGCTACTACTAACATTCCCATCGAGGCTCGGTAGGCTCCCATTGCAGCGGCGATTATTGCCCCGAGTCCGGCAACTACCATCACTAGAGCTCCAAACGATCCCTCTATTAGTTGAAAGAGAGAACCTACAGCGCCATCGATCAACACCGGATCAAAATCGGGTAGCTCCTGGCGCATATCCTCTAGGCCCTGTGCCATTGAGAGTTCGGTGAGTCCACCACACAGCAAGGTGAATCCAAACAGCAGCAAGAGCGTATTGACTAACTTAGGCGAAACACTGGGAAGCGTCAGGCCCTTGGTCCAAAGCAACAAGCTGTAGTTGTTCGTTCGTTCTAGTATCTTTTTCATTTTCGTTCTCCATCATCGAGACTGCCTGCGCAGCCTACCTTCATAGTCATAGTTCTCTTGTAGGCGGTTGGGCGGTATCGATGGTGAAGCAGATGTAAACAGATCTTGAACTCAGAAACTTCTTACAACTTAGAAAGTAGGTGAATGGTAGAGTCAGCAGCTCGAAACGAGATTCACATCCTGGAGACTTCCCTCAACTCCATGGAATCTGGATTCTATCGGGGAACATCTCATAGCTGGCTCTGATATTCTGGAGATTGAAACAGATATCTGGTCAAGAAACAGAGAAATACTCGAATCAATGCGGACGGCGTCTTGCGAAGCAGGGAGGCATCTGAAAATATAGGGACGACTAGATTCCAACCTGTCTCTAGCGACACGAACGTAAGCACTCAGATATTTCAACGTCGACACTACTATGGCTTCTACTTCAGTCTTCTTCTCTTCGACCATTGGTAAGAAAGTCATAATGGCACTTACCGGCCTGGGGCTTTTTGGCTTCGTTGTGGCTCACCTCATCGGTAACCTTCAGGTTTTCCTGGGACCGGAGGTCTTTAACGAGTATGCCGCTTTTCTGAAAGGACTCGGTCCCCTGCTCTGGATAATGCGTGGCGGCTTGCTACTGATATTTGCCCTGCACGTTATTACCGCGTTTTCACTGACCCGTTTGAACACGAAAGCGCGACCTGAGCGCTATCGTTCGAACGATACTGTGCAGGCAAGTCTCGCTTCGCGCTATATGATGCAGAGTGGCATGGTGCTATTGATTTTCGTAGTCATCCACTTGCTGCACTTTACACTGGGCTTTCTACAACCTGATATCTTTAACCAGAGCATGCGTGGTGGCCAGCATGACGTATATATGATGCTTGTAACTGGCTTTCAGGTGGTTCCCTACTCGGTCGGCTATATTATAGGCATGTGTTTCCTCGGACTTCACTTGAGTCATGCTATCTCAAGCTTGTTTCAAACTCTCGGTTTTACTCATCCGCGCTATACACCCGGAATTAAAATGGCTGGTAAAGCATTGGGCGCACTCATTGCGCTTGGCTATATCTCCATACCGCTTGGCGTATTGACGGGTATCATCACTCTCCCACACGGAACTCTGCCAATCGGAGGATTATAAGCATGCGGCTCGATTCAAAAGTCCCAAGCGGCCCTATTGCCGACAAATGGACGAATCATAAGTTCAATCTGAAACTCGTTAACCCATCGAACAAGCGAAAGTTTGAAGTTATCGTAGTTGGTACTGGACTTGCTGGTGGCTCCGCTGCCGCGACGCTGGGCGAATTGGGCTACAATGTGTCGGCTTTCTGCTTTCATGACTCGCCGCGCCGCGCGCATAGTATCGCCGCCCAAGGTGGTATTAATGCTGGAAAGAACTACCAAAACGACGGTGATAGTGTGTATCGCCTCTTCTACGACACGGTGAAAGGCGGTGACTTTCGCTCTCGCGAAGCCAACGTTCATCGACTTGCTGAAGTGAGTCTCAATATAATTGATCAATGTGTCGCCCAAGGTGTTCCTTTCGCACGTGACTACGGGGGAATGCTTGCCAACCGCTCTTTTGGTGGCGCGCAGGTTTCTCGAACGTTTTACGCGCGCGGACAAACAGGACAACAACTGCTGTTAGGCGCATACTCAGCTCTCAGCCGACAGATCGCAGCCGGAAACGTGAAAATGCATTCTCGGCACGAAATGCTCGACGTTATTGTCGATCGAGGAAAAGCGCGCGGCATCGTAACGAGAAACCTGCTTACGGGCGAAATTCGCGCTCATAAAGCCGATGCCGTAATTCTCGCTACTGGCGGATATTCGAACGTCTTCTACCTTTCAACCAATGCCAAGGGATGTAACGTTACGGCTTCATACCGCGCCTATAAACGCGGGGCGGCCTTTGCAAATCCTTGCTATACGCAAATCCACCCGACCTGCGTTCCACCGACGGGAGATCAGCAGGCGAAACTCACGCTGATGTCGGAGTCTTTGCGTAACGACGGGCGAATTTGGGTTCCAAAGAAGCCTGGCGACAAGCGAGCCCCTGGGAGCATTGCCGAAAGTGAACGCGACTACTATCTCGAACGAAAATATCCGAGCTTTGGTAATCTCGCTCCACGCGATATCGCTTCGCGTAGCGCCAAAGAGATGTGTGATGCCGGGCATGGTATCAACGAGCTTGGCATCGGAGTGTATCTAGATTTCGCTGATTCGATAGCTCGTCTCGGCAAAGACACGATTCAAGCGCGCTATGGAAATCTCTTCCATATGTATCACAAGATTACCGGCGAAGATCCGTACGAAGTTCCGATGAAAATTTACCCAGCACCGCACTATACTATGGGCGGTACCTGGGTTGATTACAACTTGATGAGCACGGTTCCAGGACTCTTTGTGATTGGAGAAGCAAACTTCTCCGATCACGGGGCAAACCGGCTCGGTGCAAGTGCATTGATGCAAGGATTGGCTGATGGGTATTTCGTAATTCCCTATACCCTGGGGAATTATCTCGCCTCAGAAAAGCTCGAATCAGTCAGTGACGCAGATCCGGTATTCCGCGATACGGTAAAGCAGGTAGAGGAAACAACGCAGAGAATGCTCTCAATCAATGGATCTCGGACCGTTGATTCCTTTCATCGGGAGCTGGGGCGCATTATGTGGGACAAATGCGGCATGGCACGCACTGAGGAAGGCTTGCGAGAAGCTTTGGAACGCATTCCTGAACTTCGTGAAGAATTCTGGAAGAACGTCAAGATCCTCGGTAGTAGTAACGATTTGAATATGTCGCTTGAGCAAGCCGGTCGGGTAGCTGATTTTCTCGAGTTTGGCGAACTCTTGTGCCTCGATGCGCTCACCCGTGCCGAGTCCTGCGGTGGACATTTCCGCGAAGAATTCCAGACGCTCGAAGGTGAAGCAAAGCGAGATGATCAGAGCTTCTGCTTCGTCAGTGCCTGGGAATACAAAGGAGTTGATAAGAACCCCGAGCTGCATCGTGAACCGCTCGAGTTCGAGAATGTTGAGCTGGTAGAAAGGAGCTATAAGTAAATGGACCTCACGCTTCACGTCTGGCGCCAAAAGAATTCTGTTGAGAAAGGTGAGCTTGTTACCTACAGCCTTACCGAAATTGAGTCTCATATGTCGTTCTTTGAGGTGTTGAATAAACTCAACAGCGAACTAGAAGAAAAGGATAAAGAGCCAATCGCTTATGAGTGTGATTGCCTCGAAGGCATTTGCGGCACCTGCTCTTTGATGATCAACGGAGTAGCCCATGGTCCTGAAAGCGGGACAACCACCTGTCAGCTTCATATGCGATCTTTTAAAGATGGCGATCACATCACCGTCGAGCCGTTTCGCGCCAAAGCCTTTCCGATAATTAAGGACCTCGTTGTCGATCGAAGTTCATTTGACTCGATCATCCAAGCGGGCGGCTACATCTCAGCAAATACTGGTGGCGCCCCGGATGGAAACGCTATTCCGATTTCTCGCGAAAGCGCCAATACCGCTATGGATGCGGCGGCCTGCATCGGCTGTGGAGCTTGTGTTGCTTCGTGCAAAAATGGCTCAGCGATGCTTTTCACTGCAGCAAAGGTGTCTCATCTGGGAGAATTGCCCCAAGGGCAGCCTGAGCGCTACAAGCGCGTGTTGAATATGGTGAAGACAATGGACGACGCGGGTTTCGGTGCTTGCACCAATCAGGAAGAGTGTGAAGCTGCTTGTCCAAAAGAGATCAGCGTCAAGTTCATCGCACAACTCAACCGCGACTTTCTTAAAGCGAGTATTTGCAATAAGGACGAGTAGTAGTTAGTAGGTTACTCCGCCGTAGAGACCGAGCCCAGGATAGAAGTCCTTGGCAATCAACCAGCCCAATACGCACATGGTTCCATAGGCAACAAGGTTTGTGCCAAAGGAATCACCGAGTAGCGAGAGAGCAGCAGATCTACCGCTCTTTTGCCCCATCGCCTTGCCAACTAGATCCAAATTGCTATAGGCGTCGAGAAACAGATGCGTCATAAAACCTGAGAATGCAGCAAGCGCGAGAAAGATACGCACTCCCAACTCGCTATCCCAAAAGAGCAGGTAGGTAAGCTGACTAGTTATGATAGCGGCTGGAATACTGTGAACCATTCCACGAGAAGTTGTCAGCTTTTGAAAGCCTCGGACAATTACCAAGCGCGTCAATACGTAAGCGCAGATAACAACCAAGGTCATCCGAACGACACCTCCGTTGCTGATCACCGGAAAGAGCTCTAACAAGACCAGTGGAGCAACCGCAGCGAGCAGACTACCCATCTCCTTAGCAGTCCCTCCACCACCGTGGTCGATGTTGGGAAGCATACCGGCAACGAAGATGATAACCGCGGCTAGCAGTGCATGTTCAGCAGGGGCGTTAAAGAAAATCATCCCGCCTACGGAATAGAGTAGCGCGAGAACAATCGAAAAGGTCATGTGACTTTGTTGTGTAGCCATACCGCTGGGCCTTCAACGTGCCATCCAGTATCTGGAGTGGGCTTATAAAGCACTAAAAACGCAACTAAATTTACCAAGCTTGCTCAGATTGCAAAAGCGGAATCTTCCAAAGCGGGCCGTTCACTCATTTATTGCAATAGTTTGGACCTCTTACTATAAAGTAACGTAGACAGAGAAGGAGTCCCAGGTATGACAAAAGACCTTTTTTCGGCGAGCGCAGTCCTCCTACTTCCTTTCGCTTTTCTTTGCGTTTCGAGTGTTCAGGCTGAACCAGTAGATGACGATATCTGGGCTATCCAACCAAACGGCACTACGAAAAGTGCTACTCTTGGAAAGAGTAAGAAAGCGACCCTTCGAGCGCGGCTTTCCCGACCAGAAGAATCGGCTGTAGAAGCTCCCCCCGAAAAGTCTCCGCATGCAACAATACACTGGAAGGTCCCAGCGGACGAGGTGACTGCCTACACGATACGCTATGGAACTCGGCCCGAGCTCCTCGATACCAAAGTGCGAATTCTCGTCGACTCGCTTGCAGTTGTGGAAAACCCGATTCACGGCAAAGTGTTCGCTTTTCCCATAGCCGAGTTGCCTAAGACGGAGTTTGTCTATTACAGTCTCCAAGCAGAAGACTCGAATGGGATGTCTCCAGCCACTCCGGTGCAGAAGACGACAACGAGTCAGAATCTAAACTAGTGTTTTAATTGCCGGACAATCTCCACCTACGACTGCGATGTCTGGTCTGCGTCTAGTAGCTGAAAACCTCTGGAAATACTATAACGACAAGCCAGTCGTCCAAGACGTCAGTTTTACCCTGGAGCCAGGAGAAATTGTTGGCCTGCTTGGACAAAACGGCGCTGGAAAGACAACGATAGTCGGTATGCTCTACGGGGCAGTAGTGCGATCCAAAGGAGCTTCACGACTTGAGCCCGGCGGCATTGCCACCGATAGCAGTGAAGCGCGAAAAAGTATTGGCATTGTCACCCAAGATGACAATCTCGACCCAGACTTTAACGTCAGAGATAATCTCATACTCTTTGCCCACCACTATCGCATTACCGGCAGCGCGGCACAGAAGCGTGCCGATCAACTAATCGAAACTCTCGGCCTCGAAGAGTTTCGCACACATCGCGTCGATGACTTAAGCGGTGGCTTTCAGCGTCGAGTCGTACTGGCTCGTGCTTTGATTCCCGACCCCAATATTATCTTCCTCGATGAGCCAACCACCGGCTTTGATCCTGATGTACGACAAGAATTTTGGAAATTAATTCTTAAACTCCGCGCAGAAGGCAAGAGTATCCTGCTTACCACACACTATATGGACGAAGCAGAGCGGCTCTGCGATCGCATAGTTCTCTTGCAACGCGGCATCAAGATTGATGAAGGTAGCCCAGAGCAACTGATTCAGCGAATTATTGGCAGAGAGATAGTTGAAGTAGAGGGCGTATCACAGGAAATACTTCGAAACATTATTCCGGATCAAAATACACCTATACTTTCGTTTGGTACGGTATTTCTCGTACCACAACAAGTGCTTTCGGATTCCGTGCTCACTCAACTTCAAGATGCCGCCTCGCCGATACTTCGCACGAGAAAGGCGAATCTCGAGGATGTGTTTCTCACACTCACCAAGACCGAAAACCGAGAGGGCAATCTATGAGTGTAACGCTCTGGGGAGTGTATTCGGTCTGGAATCGACATGCGACTCGCTATCGAAATTCATGGAAGATAAACTGTCTTCCACCGGTGTCTGAACCCCTCGTCTACCTGATTGCCTTTGGATATGGCATGGGACCACTGGTCGGCGACTTGAGTTACAAGGGTGTTACCGTAGACTATTTTGAGTTTATCGCACCGGGCATGATTGCAATTGGGCTGCTCTTTCAGTCGTTTTTTGAAGGAGCTTATGGAACGTACATCCGTATTCGCTATCAAAAGACCTGGCAGGCGATGCTGACCTCCCCGATTACCTTTGATGAAGTGTTCTTGGGTGACCTCCTTTGGGCTGCAACCCGAGGTTCTATTGCAGCCATTCTGACTGGTATCACCGCGGTACTACTCGGCGTCTATCCTTTACTCGGTCTGCTGCTCGCACTTCCGCTTATACTGCTGTGTTGTATGTTGTTTGGAGCCTTAGGCTTAGTAGGTGCTGCATATGTAAAGAGTATTGATCATCTCAACATTCCAGTCTTTCTGCTGATCATTCCAATGTTCGTATTTTGTGGAACATACTTTCCGCGCGACGCACTTCCAAGCGCTTTGGCAACAATAGCCTCGGCATTTCCCTTATCGGCCGCAGTCGACCTCTTGCGCTGGCCGCTCGTTGTGCCCTCGTATTGGGGCCTCCGAGTGCTGGCACTACTTGTCTGGCTTATCGTGCTGACGTACTGGGCACGAAAAAAGTTACACCAAAAAGTATATAAATAGATTGCCCGAGCTAGGAGGAGGCAGAGGCGCGTCCACGTGCATCTGCTTCAACAGCGAGTGAGCTGACTTGCTCAAACAGCGACGGATGGGCGGCAAGGATTGATTCAGAAAAAATCGAATACGGTTGGTCCAATTGGCGAATACAAGCGACCCTTGCACCGGCCTCTTCGAGGATCAGACTTGCCGCGGCAACATCCCAGCAGCGCAACCCATATTGAAAGAACACATCCGCCCGACCGGCAGCGACCCAGCTGCTATCGAGTGCGGCAGCTCCGTGAATTCGACACTTATGGCAGTTATCGATAAGTGCGTTGTTCACTTCGCGATAGATCTCCCAGTTCTTGTGACGAGCTGCAGTAAATCCAGTAATCACCACGGCATCAAGCAGGGTCTCCTGCTCCCGCATCTGAATTGTTTTCCCGTTCAACCTCGCCCCCTCACCTCGGCGAGCAACAAAGAGTTCATCGCGATACGGGTCATAGATCAAGCCGAAGGCCCGCTCGCCGTTTGCTAAGAGACCAATTGAAACACATGAATAGGGGATGCCACTCACAAAATTCGAAGTGCCGTCGAGCGGATCCACCACCCAGCACATGCCCTCTTTGCTGATCTCTTCAAGGCTAAGCCCCTTTGCGGCAACCAGTTTCTCTTGTGTCTCTTCGCCAATAATTTGGTGATCTGGAAACTCAGCAAGAACCGCAGCTTTGATACGCTGCTCGGACCACATGTCGATCTCGGTAACGAGATCGTCACGTCCCTTATGAGTCACAGATTCGGGACCGGTAAGGCGCACGTCGCGAATCCGCGCACCAACTTCGCGTGCCACTTGTTCCGAAACTTTTTCGACGATATCTAGGTTCAAGCTCATAGCGCTTACCTATAGCACAAAAAAAAGCCTGGCAATAATTGCCAGGCTTCCTCCAACACATGCTAACTGTGTTCTAACTGCTGTATCAACGACTAAACGTTATACACTACCCGTCGTCGCCATCATCTGAATGAAACCATCTATCAGCGTTATCTAGGATAAACTGCTTCTCATTACCGGTGCTATCAGTATAGCGAGCAAAGCCCTTTGCAACGCTTGGCTGCGAGTTTGCGTTTACCGGCTCATCCCAGTCATCAGCAGCAAATTCGGCATTACCCGTGCTGTCGATGTCATTACTGTTTCTAAGCGCCAGGGTAATCTGTCCCATAGCCGACGCTGTTTGAATCTTTAGAGAGTCCTCGAGTGGAACCGCGAGAGTAACCGTCGTGGCAATCTCTTGATGCGACTGCATTCCGTCTCTGTCACGCTGCTTGTTCGGATTTCCGCCATAAGACAAGACGATTGCATCCTCAACTGCGATTCGAGTCTTCGTCTGACCTTCTCGCTGGTCAACATAGGTGAGAAAGACATCGACGTGTGCTCCGGCACGGGCCCAGCCTTCAACTCCAGAAATCGCATCAACGCGGATAGTGACCGCTCGATGTCCAGGAGGGAGCAATTCGCCAATTCCGAACGAGGGAGGGCTTACTGCTATACTGCTGCGAAGTATTGGTTGATTAGCCTGCATTGAACCGTTCGAGAACATACCTTCAACATCTTCAATATGTCGAAGCGCCCCTTCAGGCACCTGATCTCGTGGCCAATGAATCTCTCTGAGATATGACTTGGTTAGTTTAGTTCCCTTTGGAACTCGCGTAGTCGGTGCGATAAGAACAACTGTACCAAAAGAAGAGTCTGCATCCACAGCTGGAACCGCGGTAAGGTCTTCTCGGGCCTGAACAGTTGAGTTGCTGTATACCAGCAGAGCACCAACGACAATTAGTGCAAAGGCGACCGAGCCGCCGCCGTAAAACATCATCCGTTCACGTCTAACAGTCGCTCGATTTGGACCAAATCCTTGAAAGCGAACACCCATCTTATTAAACCTCACAAGAAATACTTTGTTAAACCTTCCCTGGTAACTCTACACTTGGGATTCCCGACGCTATAATAGGTTATGCAGAATCTTTTTATCTAAATGCTCACAGAACCTTAAAGATTCTGTGATATTCAGCACCTACATCGGTCCGATTTTAGCCATTTCGAACAGATATCGTCTCAAGTAATCCCCTAGAAGCGCTTTGCTTCTGTCCACTTATCCGGGATTTTTACCAATTTACTTCAGTTCAGGCTCGGTGGCAGAGTAGCCGAGATCGGGCGAATTGGTCGGCACGCTATGTCATCTGGAAGTTCTTGTGGGAAAATAAAAGATGGGAACGCGCCTTCCCTAATATGAGTAAAGACCAGCCTCGAGAGGTCACCGACTCGATGTTTTGAAGATCGAGCCGGTGACTTCGGGCGTAGAGAAGACAGTTCAGTCAACGGGACGGAACTATTGGTTCAAGTTGCACGTTCCGTTGGGTCCACCAGTGCACTGCAGTTGCACAGGCGCCGTGGTCCACGTACTCGCTGGATCGCTCCGATTCGAGTTGACGTTGACTGCCGGTGGTGTCCAGTACCCATACGCTGTCGGCGTGTAGTTGGCTCCAGTAAGGACAACCGCACGGGACGATACGCAGCCAGCCTGGCTGTAGCACATGGCCGGGCTCATGCTGACACCGTTGTGGGCCAATTCCGTGAAATTCGGAGTGAAGCCTACCGGTGCGCACGAGCCAACTGGTGTCATACTGCTCGGTTGATTGTCCCAAACACACCGGGTGGTGTGACGAACGGTTTCGACCGGGTTCGACACTGTGACGTAATGAACCGGGTTCGACACTGTGACGTGATGGACCGGATTCGTCGCAGCGCCGTAGGTCACCGTGTCGTAGTGGACAGAATTCACCGGAACACCGTAGCTGACAACGGGAGCTTCAGCCTGCGGCGCGGCCGCAAACTGGCAGGAGGTGCTGTTGCAAATTCGTTGTTGCGCAACAGCTTCGGACGGGGAAATGGCTGCAACGACAGCCAGGACGACGGGCGCAAGGCCCAAATACAGACGCATCATTAGTGTACTCCTAACACTTGTGCACGCGGCGAAAGCCGCTGGTTCGAAATGGAGGCCGTGGGATCAATCCAGTGTCTGCCTCCGAGCGGACGCTGGACCGTGTTGTCTTCATAACCTCTCGGTATCGCTTTGCGATTAAAACATTTTTCAGAGTTGAAGGCGCAGGTTCCCGTATGAGAGAAGACAGAAAGGAGCAAAAATCGAGCAATCGATTAGGATACCGAATCTCTTACAAATGTCAATTTTGGGGAATCGTTATTTGGCAGTGACAAAGGCTTTGAGTTCTCGCAGATGTTTGGACTGATAGCCTTCATGCCATTCTCCCTGGGTGTAATTGATTCCCCAATCGCTCTTATCCTTGTTGGTAGCGGGAGAGTATTGAGTCGGCTCTATCTGCGTCCCTTCGTTCCACTCATTCCAGGAGGTCACGACAAAAAGCGATGATTCACCACTGAGGAACGGTCTCACATGCCGTTCCAAGGCGTGTTGAAACAAAGATTGGTCCGCTTCTTGGCCTAAAGGACCGAAGGTTCGAGGGATTACATAGTGGTCTGCATTCAGCCGAACGCCTCGGTCGTTGTAGCCCGGCAAGACTCCCGGAACGAAGGGTATACCAACTGTAGCTGCAATGGCTTTATATCGAGCAAAGAGTTTCTCTACTGCCGCAAGCCAGTTCTCAACTCCCCGCACACCAGCAAACTCCTTACGCGAGGCGTCGTAGGGGTTGTAGGCAGTTATAGCGTCAAACGCGATCAGCCTCTGCCAATTCGGTTCAAATTTGGGCAAGAGCTTTACTTCGCCAGCGCGATTGAGCCCCAATACATGGAAAAAAGCCTCATCGGCTACAAGATAGAGCTCGACTCCAGTCGATTCCTTAACGTGGCGTCTGGCAGCCTGAATCGCATCGCTGACTGGCCCGACCAGATGTCGAGTCGCATACACAAAAAGAACGGCTTTGCCGTCAACTCGTAGATACCCCTCGCGCTTCATGTAGTTATTCGCCAAGTACTCCCAATGCAGCTTCAGGCGCTCCTTGCGGATCTCGTCTAGATAAACAGTATCCGCTGGCAAACCCTCGCGAAACACATCCCCTGGTTTGTTCAGGTCGAGGGTTTCATACATCAGCGCATACTGAAACGAGCCTAGGTCTTGTTGGCGATTGAGATTCTCTAGAATTCTCCGCCCGATATCAGGTCGCTCAGGCCACCAATCAAAAACGAAAAAATCAAGCCCATATTGTCGAGCCCACTTCAGGTGTTGAGAGAAGACTGCCGGATCGTCGCTCAAATACTCCCCGAGCAGGGGTTCAATCTTCGGTACTACTTTTCTTAGAGCGTATCCGGCCTTCCAGTTCTCTGGAAACCAGGAGTAGTAGTGAGCACCTGCTCTCATTGGCTTTTCGCTATAGAGCAGCGCCGGAATCAAGAACAAGGTGATAGCAGTTGCCACGAGCCGCACAAAAGGTACCCGACGAGCGGCAACTTCCTGAGGTGCCCCACGACGATAAAAGAACAAGCCGAGCGCCGTCATCAAGAGGCAGCCATGGACCAATACGCCCTGTAGTACTACTACTGCTTGGCGCAAAATATTCGTCAGCTCTATCTGGGCAAACCAGAATTCCGTCAACCAAACACTTTCAAGAAGAATAAGCAGCAACAAGAATGTCGCAGCGAGAGAGAAATACGAACGGGCCCGTCGACTTCCGACAGCAGAGGAAAGCCCCACCAAGGAAAGAAAGAACAGCCAAAGCGACGGTTCAACAAATCTCCGTAGCCATAGTGGTGCTGACAACTGAACAAAGCGTGTAATCCAAGCGCCGGGCGAGGCGAGCGTGATACCGAGCACCGGTCGTCCGGCCGATCCCCAATGGGAATACAAGAGAGCGCTCAGCACTAAGAAACAAAGCAGCGACCACGCGCCAGCCGATCGATGGTGTACCAGCATCAGCGCTGCGAGCACGCAACAGAGCCCAAGTTCAATGCCGAGCAGATAATCACTGAGGCTGCCTAATTCTGTCAAAAATTGCATGAGAATTGGAGTGCTATAGAAACCAGCGCGAAACTACTATTCGTCGGAGATTTAGCCTTCTTTTAGAGCCAAGCCCGGTTCAAACCCAAGCTTGTTTCAAACTCAACTGCACCGAGGAAACACCTTGGTACGAGTTAATCTCTACTTGATAGGCAATATTGACTTGTTCACCCCGTTTTAGCAACGGGTGCCCATTGAATCCCCAGGCCACCGCATTTCGGGTCACCTTTCCATCACTGAGTCGCAGGCGTAGGTGCTTTCCGCTCAGCGTGGTAGCACTCTCTACCGTAACGCCTTCACTGACCAACACTGGAGAGGGATTTCCCACTCCAAATGGCGCAAGTTTCTGCAACTCATCAGCGAGTAGAAAATCAACTTCGCTAAAGGCCACACGAACATCGGCTCTTTGACACCGCATAAGCATGTCCGCGGTCAAACGTTGCTCCGCCGCTTCGATGAACGCAGCCTGAAAATCTTCCAAGCGATCGGGCAGAAGACTGAAACCACCCGCCGCCGCATGACCACCACCGGCAATAAGTATCTCAGACATTCCATGAAGCACCTCGGCAACATTGAACCCTTTTATACTTCGAACAGAACCTTTGACTACTTTGACTTCTTTCCCATCGATGACGGCATCGCCCAATGCCATGACTGCAGCTGGCTTATGGAACTCTTCTACCAAACGCTGCGCGGCGATACCAATCACACCCAAGTGAAAATCTTCTTGAAACAAGGCTATCGCCGGTGCTTCAAGTAGGTGTGGTTCCTTGTGGAGAGAATCGATACAACTGATTCGAACTTCTTCCTCAATCGAGCGTCGTCGTTTATTGAGGCGATCAATCGATTCCGCAAGAGACTTTGCCTTTCCACTATTTGACGTAGTGAGCAGTTCGCCAACCTGACTCGCGTCATCGAGACGGCCCGCGGCGTTGATGCGCGGCCCGATCGCAAAGGAAATATGTCCTGCTCCAAATCGAGGCTTCCCATTGAGCCCTGAAACATTGATCAACGCCTGCACTCCGAGGCGCGCTGTCCCCTTGATACTCTCAATGCCTCGGTGGGCGATTAATCGATTGACTTCCGTCAGAGGCACCATGTCGCAGATCGTGCCAATCGCCGCCAGATCGAGAAAATCCTTTGGATCGGGAATATTCTCAATCGAACGCTCTCGCGCTTTTCCGCGCAGCACGATCAACAACATCCAGACGACACCAGCCGCAGCGAGTCGATATTTCTGAAACGGGCAGCCTTCTTGCGCCGGATCAACAATGACGTCAGCTGGCGGCAACTCCGCTGGCTCATGGTGATCGAGAATGATCGTCTGCATTCCCAGGCGTTTCGCCAAGGCGATCTCTCGAATATTGCTAATGCCACAATCCACTGTTATCAGCAGATCAGTGCCAGCTTCAGCAACTTTTTCTACCCCGGCGATTGAAAGACCATATCCTTCGACGAAGCGATTAGGCACGTAGCAACGCGCCTCCGCACCAAGAGCTTTCAAAAACAAAACCAACTGCGAGCCCGCAGTGAGACCGTCCACATCAAAGTCGTGAAAAATACAGATCCGCTTTTTTGCTTCGATCGAGGTGAGAATCAGATCGGCAGCCGCTTCTATGTTCTTCATTTGTCGTGGGTCAGGCAGCTCCGACTTCAGAGTTGGGTTGAGAAAGGATTTCGCAGCAGCCGGATCGACAATATCTCGGGCTGCCATTATAGTCGCCGTCACGCGCGAGATACCGAGCGCGGATTGTAGGCTTTGAACGGCGGGTTCTAAGTCCCTCTCCACTTGGTCTTCGGCCACCGTGACGCGAGCTGGACTAAATCGACCAAACTCGAGCCGAGTATTTCTCTTGCTGATTTTTTCTACCGGAAGACTCACTTCAACCTCGTTAAAGTTCTACACTACTTAGGAGTACTGGGAATGGCTATTCGGTACATCTTTTTTCCGCAAGTTCTACCATTAAGCCAAGAGAACACCGAGTGTCTGCATTGCCATTTCTGATGAAATCACTCGATTAACTAACAGCTCCCGAACCGAAAACGCCAGCGATCGGTAGCCCGCCTGGCGGGCTGCTCGCGCGAGTTGCTCAACCCACTCCTCGTTTTTCCCGGCCCGACGAAGCACCGCACACACCTCTTCGCTCATCGGAAGAAACTCAAATACCGCAATCCGACCACTACCGACTTCTCGACAGTGCTCACAACCTGGCGACCGACCTAGCTGTTGCCCTTCACTGAGTTGAAATAAATGCGCGACAAAGGGATCTGGAGGATGTAGTTCCAAACAGGCAGCGCAGTTTCTCGTCAATAGGCGCTGCGAACTTAGCAAACGAATTGCCGAGGCTAGTACATCATAGGACACCCCCAACTGAACTAATCGTTGCACTACCTCAAAGCAGGAACCCGCATGAACCGTAGTCAGCACTAGTGTTCCAATCAATCCTGCGCTCATCGCCACTTCAGCGGTTTCTGCGTCACGAATTTCGCCAAGCAAGACGATGTCTGGGTCTTGGCGAAGCAAGGAACGAAGCGTATCGGCAAAACTGCGATGGCGAGAATCAATCTCAGTTTGGCAGACACCGGGAATAATTCGCTCAATCGGATCCTCTATCGTCACAATGTTTTTCGATTCGTGATTGAGGTATTGCAGCGAGGTATACAGCAGGGTCGATTTCCCACTGCCTGTCGGACCCGAGAGCAGAATCACACCGCGATCCGAGTGAAGGTAGCGAAACAGTCCGTTCTGCTGCGTTCGCGTAACCCCTAAGGCATCAAAGGCACTCGCTGCAGGCTCAGCTACCGAATCCTCTTGCCGCTCGAGGAAAAAATTGTGCAGGAGTCGGAGGACGGCCTTTTCACCAAACACTTGCGGAATGACTGAAACGCGCAAACGAATATTCCAACTGTCGTCGCGAAACGTAAAGGCTCCATCCTGGGCACGATTCGTCACTGTCGTGTCGAGCTCAGCGAGCACCTTGATGCGGCGGATCAACTGCTGCATCTCATCTGTGGTAAGTGCAATTTTTTGGTCGCTGTGGAGTACCCCCGAGACTCGAAAGCGCAAGCGGGTAGTCGAATGAGAAATCTTTTCGAAATGAATATCAGATGCTTCTAGATATATCGCTCGGCGCAGTATGCTACTGAGCAATTGAGGAATAGTTTCTTCAGTAATTCGATCCTTGCTATAGGCCAGTTGAACCGCACGGCGAAGCACATCAGTCGCCGCATACTCGGGAACAATCTCCCGACCGGTGATGAAGCACAGTTCTTTAATTGCCCTTGGATCAAAAGACCCATTTGAGGCAACGCCGTTTGAAGCGACACTGGACGAAGCGACACTGGACAAGGCCACACTGAGGCACTCCTGTTCCTCACCGGCCCGTTGACCACTTTGGTGTAAACCCAAAGGGAGTGCTGGAATCTGCAATGCAATTGCAAAGGGTAAGCAGGCGCGAGCCTTAGAAGTTGAACAGCGAGCGAGGTCCTGCCAAGGGCTTCTCGAACCAGTTGGTCCAGGTGCAAGTAACTCGAAGCAAGCAGCTTTTTCCGAGTCGTACGACATAGGCAATCATCCAAAATAGGGTCTCGCGTATGTTGTCGGCCAAGCGCTTTGGTCGAATACATTGCAAGGCAGCTGGTGCAGGAAGATTGGTAGGTAGAAGAAAATTCGTTGCCGGATACACGAAGTTTAACCAATATGAATTTGGCCAAGCGGCTTCCCATTGAAATCCGCTTAGGCTATAGACCAGTGCCTATCAGCACTATGCGTACCGACAGAGCAGAGAGACAGAGAGCAGAGTAATGATTAATGTCGCAGTCATTTTATGTAGTTTTCTAGCCCAACTTTCTCCACAGAATGTTTGGTTCTCTCCTCAGAATATCTGGCTGCTCAGCCACAATCCTCAGTCAGAATTGGTAGTGCATTTCGAGTCCGAGCCCCGTATCGGCATTGGTTCTGCCGTATATGCCAGAGGCCGAGTCGTCGGCACCGTGGGGCGCATCACTCCGACAAGGAGTACTTCCGGCGGCAAAACAGCTTTCAAGGTGACTTTGAAGCTCGCCTCCCCTTCACTGAAAAAGGGGAGTATGGCGCTCGTCTCTTCAGCTTGGCTCTCGTCTGGTGACGACCCAGAGACGTTTATCGAACTCCTCTCCCCCTTTGACTCGGACACCCCGGCTCTCGCTCGAGATGAGGCGATTTCTGGATTTACGAGCTTTGAGGCATTCTGGCGAGCTAAGAACTCTCCCTCTTGGATCGATACAAGTGAAGTTCAGTTGGGCTAAATCCGTCTAGATACCAAGGTCGAAAAGGAATATGCTTTCGACCCGCTAACTCATCAAAATTACTTAATATCTGTATAATTAATGAAGCACACCCCCGTGTTTCACCCGATTAGATACTGAGTAATGTTGTGAATCAATTATTTTAGCGTGGTAACGATGGATAATTTAGAGCGAGAACAGCAAGACAATCTATTTGCTGAACTTGGAATCGCGGTTGAAGAGGGCCAGATCGAAGTTGGGAAGGTCTACCCGATTTTCGGAATGATAACCCGTATCGATGAGGAGAGTCAGAACGACTCAAAAATTACGGTTGAGATAAATCACAATATTGTTGCCATAATGAACCTCAAGACAGAGGACCGCTTGAACATTCTCAAAGAGAAAGCGTTCGAAACTGGGATCTTTGTCGCTAAAGTCTTAGAGTTAGAGCCTAAGATTCAGGTTGATTGCCAAGCGGTAATATTCGGCCGAACCCAAGCTTTTAATGCGTAACTAGGCAGCAGCTATTAGACAGGCTACAATCTCTATACTACAATTCCCTATGCGGTTCCTATGTCTCTAGAGATGAGCAAGAAAAATATGACCAACAAGACGCCTTCTGGAAGTCACTCAAGACAATGGGCTGAGGTAATCAGCTTAGTCAAGAGTTTGGCGATCTTCTTTGGTATCGCGTTCATGTTACGCGCTTCTGTCGTCGAGGCCTTCAAGATTCCATCTTCCTCCATGGAGCCAACCCTCCAGATTGGCGACCATATTCTGGTTAACAAACTCAGCTATGGTATTCGATTGCCGCTGAAGATTGAGACGCTCTTCGATTTTCGCGAGCCTAAGCGGGGAGACGTAGTCGTTTTTACTCTCCCTGAGGATGGATCAACTAATATCATCAAACGAGTCATTGGACTTCCCGGTGATGTGGTGCAAGTCCGCGGTACCCGAGTCTACATAAATGGCAAGATGCTCGAGCAGGATGAGAGTTACGCCAAGTGGATAAAGGGCGGAATTCACGACTTTGGTCCGGAACGAGTGCCGGAGGGATCCGTCCTCTTGTTAGGGGACAATCGCGACCAATCTAGGGATTCTCGACTTTGGGACAATGCCTTTCTCGAAACAAGTCGGATAAAAGGCCGTGCCTTTCTGATATATTGGAACTTCGCGTCGTTGCGGCGAATGTTTGATATCATCGAATAATCGGAAACTCGATTTCTCCCAATCATGTCTGCCGAAACCACTTACAACGCTGCTTGTACTACCTCAGTTCTTTTCGAGCTACCTTTACAGATCATCGTCTCGATACACGGGCCAGACAGCGAACGCTATCTCCAAGGCCGAATCACCCAGGAGGTCAGCAAGATCGCCGAGGGAAGTGGAGCCCAATCCCTTTTGCTCACACCACAGGGCAAGATCCTCTCACAGTTTCATTTGTTCAGATCGAAAGAGCAGTTTTTCTGCATTGCCGATCCAGGTAGTGGCGAAGAGGATTTCCTCCGAGCACTGCTTCAGTTCAAGGTAGCCGATCAACTTGAAGTTGAGTCGCTCAGGGCGAGCCATCGGCTGTATACACTCCTCGGACCCACAAGTGCAGAAGCTTTAGCCTCGCTGGGGGCTGATGTGCCAACAGAGTTGTATTCTCACTGCGAAGCTCCACTTGCCGATCTGCCGGCGCGGATTTTTCGCACGAATCGTGGTGCTGAGGGATTTGATATTCTGGTAGCGACTGACCTCGCCGAGAAGCTCACGAATGCATTTGGCGAGCTATCATTAGTAGACTCAACTTCGAATGAAGAAGAGCGTCAAGAGGCGTTTCAAATGCTGCGAATTACTGCCGGCATTCCACAAGCAGGAGCCGATCTATCGGAAAAGAGTATCGCGACCGATATTCCAATAGAGCACCTCATCTCCTTTAATAAGGGATGTTACGCTGGGCAAGAAGTCGTTGAAATGTCGACCGCACGAGGAAGACCGAATCGCCGCTTGTTGACGCTCTCCTGCACCGTAGATCAAGCCGTTGCCTCAGGAACTGATGTGACAAGCGACGGGAAAAAATGTGGAACTGTATTGAGTAGCTGTTATTTCCCTTCAACACAGGAGTGTCGCTGTCTGGCATTTGTCAAAACAAGTATTGCCGACGACGCTCCCCTGGCAATTGCCGATGTCAACTGCCGCACACTCTAGATCCTCTCAGCGAAGCATCGCCCTATACGTTCATATCCCGTATTGCCTGGAAAAATGTCCATACTGTGATTTTAACTCCTATGGAATCGATGAGCGCGCCTCTGGCAGAAAAGCAGAACTACAAGAAGAACAGTACTGCCGCGCACTCTTGAAAGAACTTTCCCACTACGGCAGTCAATCAGCCTGGCAGCAGCGAGACTGCCATTCTATCTTTTTTGGCGGAGGCACCCCTTCGCTGTTCTCAGTGCAATCGATCGAGGCAATTCTCAAAGCGATTGGCAGAACCTTTTCAGTCAAAGAAAACGCCGAGATCACGCTCGAAGCGAATCCGGGCACCATCTCAGAACGTCTGGGTCATGAAAAACTACACGGGTTTCGCGAAGCTGGAGTAAATAGAATCAGCCTTGGAGCCCAAAGTTTTCAGCCAGAAAAATTGAAAACTCTTGGCCGCTGGCACTCAGCATCAGATACGCATGGATCTGTAGAGAATATCCGTAAGGCCGGTTTTTCAAACTTCAATCTCGATCTGATGTTTGGGGTGCCAGGTGAAACCGAATCTGACTGGCAAAGCGATTTACACACGGCGATCGAGCTTAGGCCGACACATATTGCATCCTACGGACTGACAATAGAACCAGGCACTGAGTTCGCCATTCGCGTTCGCAAAGGCGTCATGCAGGCACCTGACGACGGTATTCAGGCGAATTTTTACAGAGAAGCGCAACGAACTCTGGATTCTGCTGGGTATGCACAATATGAGATTTCAAACTTCGCTTCTCCCACCCATCAATGTCGTCACAATTTGAGCTACTGGTGCTGGGAGGAGTATCTCGGACTCGGTGCCGGAGCACATAGCTTTTTAAAGCTGGGACACAATAAAGCAGGATCAGAGCCGGTCGCCCAGCGATGGTCAAATATTCCTAAACCCAGTCATTATATTTCTCGGGCCGAGCTACAAGGTGACTGTAGCCAACGCCGAGAGGATATAGACCGCAAACTGGCAGAAAATGAATTTCTGCTCTGTGGTCTGCGTACGAAGTGCGGAATTGCAGCTGAAGCCTACGCGGATAATTTTCAAAGCAGCCTATTTGAGCAATATGCTCAAGTAATTGACCTTCTCGTAAAAGAAAATATGTTACTTTTGGACCAGGGAAACGTCTCTCTTACTGAGAAGGGATTCTTATTTGCCGATAGCGTGCTTGCTGAATTTGCTCGCTAAAATCACTGTTGAGGACAAAGGACATGAACCGATTTACTCTTGCTTCTGTATTTTTAGGACTTTTCTTACTAGCCTGTCAGACTCCAACATCTTCGGCTGCGGGTTCGGCATTGGAAATCGGTAGTCCCGCACCAGATTTTAAGCTCAGCAGCACGACTGGAGCAGAAGTTTCGCTTGAATCTTTAAAAGGGAAAGTGGTCGTGCTCGAATGGTTCAATTACGGCTGCCCGTTTGTTCGAAAGCATTACGATCCGAAGCATATGCAAGCCCTACAAAAGAATTTCGGAGAAAAAGAAGTAGTCTGGCTGACAATTAATTCTACGAGCAGCGATCATCGCGACTTTCGTGATGCAGAGGCGACCAATGACTTGGTTGCGAAGCATGGCATTTCCAGCACACACGTATTGCTCGATCCAGACGGCACAGTTGGAAAACTCTACGATGCGAAGACAACACCCCACATGTATGTGATCGATGCCGAGGGCAAACTTGCCTATCAAGGGGCTATCGACGACAAGGCCGATACCGACTCAGACCCGGCTGCTTCACTTAACTATGTGCAAGGCGCACTCAACGCGGTTCTCGCTGGCACTGCTCCTGACCCAGTAAAGACCAAGCCCTATGGATGCTCAGTCAAGTACGCCGGTTAGACATCGCCTAATTTACAATGCCAAATATGCCATTAGATGATGGCGCTGCAGCCAAACCACTGAGTTACAAAGATGTAAAACCGTAGTTCAGCTGCAACGTCATCACTCCATGATGAGGGATAGGCAGGCAAGCGCGACAAGGGCTAAGGCACCGAGAGCGATCAGTGCTGCTTCATAGATGCGGCGCCGACGCTCTTGTCGTGCCACAGTGACTTCAGCAGCTTCCACGACGGCATCTTGCATCTCAATCGCACTTTGATACCGATCCTCGGGTTTCTTTGCCATGGCCTTGCGAACCACCGCAATGAATGCTCGCGGAACTTTACACCCTCGGAAGTCGAGTTCCTTGCTGACATCGTTTTCGCGGTGAAATTCCTCAGCTTCGGTAGTACTGCTTGCCGGAATCGGAATCCGATACGTCAGCAGGTAATAGAGAATTCCTCCGAGACCGAATATATCGACCAACGGCGTCGGAGGTAGGCCGAGTGAGGATTCTGGGCTCATGTACTGCGGAGTGCCCTGCACGTGCCTCTCTTCAACTTGAGCTTCCAAGTCCTCGGAGGATGAAGCAGGCGGTTTTAACACATACGCCATCCCCAAATCGAGCACCTTGAGTCGTCCCGAGAAGCGATTAAAGACAAACTCCTCATCTTGCTTCGGGGGAATCCAAAGCACATTGCTTGGCTTGAGATCGCAGTGCACGATGCCTTCTTGGTAGGAATTCGCTCCTGAACGATTGTGAAGCAAATCAACCGCGCCACAGAGCATAATCAGGATATCAGCCGCGTGTTGCCAGTGAATTGCGCGGTAGTACGATAGGGGTAGTCCTTCGAAGTAGTCCATGACGAAGAACGGACCACCTTCGAATTCCCCCAGGAAATTCACGCCGACAAAACGCCCAGATTGGAGCGCAGCAAGCATTCGGGCCTCTTCCCGAAAAAGGAGGTTAGGATCTTGGCCGCGCGCCAGGCAATCGTCCCAGAAGGTCTTGGTGGGCAACTTCACAACAACTTGACGCTCAAGGTGTTGATCGATTGCAAGCCAAACCGACGATAGGACTGAGTGCGAAATTAATTCGCTCAACGCAAACTTTCCAAGGTCAAGCCCTGGAGTCAATTCGCTCCCAGTACCCGAAAGTACTATTTCTGGGAGCCTGCTGTCGTTTTCCGACATTGGATCTCTCCAGAAAATAGAACGAAGGGATGAACTTGATACGTGTAACCTTTAGGCTGCAGTATCGCCGGCGCTACCCTACACCGCTGAAAACACCGCAGCGGCAACAACGACGAACTACAAATGAAAATAATCTCTACTCAGGTACAGCAGGCAGGAGAGGTCTACCAGAGATTTAGAGAACAGCTGAAATACTACTCGCCTGCTTTTACGCCTACCTTCTTATCTCGCAATTGCGACAGCAAGCCTTCTATCTTGCGCTTCTTGACGATACTAGCGAACTCGCTGCGGTAGTTACTGACAAGACCGATGTTTTCGACGATCACATCATACACTAACCAGCTATCTTTCTTAAGGCGCATTCGGTAATCAATGGTAGCAGTTTGGTCCTTATCGTATGTCACTTTGGTGCGAACGATTGCTTTTTTGCCCTTGGTTTTTTCTTCAACCAGATCAAATTCACTCGTTGCCACATTGTCTCGAATACGTTTGAGGTAACTGCGAGCTAAGAGATCGCTGAATAATTCGACAAACTCCGTTTGTTGCTCTGGTGTCGCTTTTTCCCAATTCTGCGCAAGAGAACTACGCGCCATAGACGCAAAATCGAATACGGGTTCAATGATGTTTCGAAGCTCTTGATCGAGAGCCGATGCTTCAAGTTTATCTTTGTTCGAAGCGACCGTGGTACGAACCTCTTCAACGACGTTCTGTACTGCCACGCTCGGTTTTAATACCTCGGCGACCGCAGATGATTCGAGAAATGGCACAATGGACAGTACCGCGGCACCTAAGAGACAAAGGGAAACTGATATCTTCTTCATGAGGTTAGTCACTCTCTAGTTTATGAATAATCTTCCCGATAATATCTTCGAACTCAACAGCTGATTCCGTTTCGCTCAATTCATCACCTGCTTTTACAAGCTCAGGAGATCCACCCGGCGCAATCTTTATGTATTTGTCGCCAATGATCCCTTTGGTTCGAATCTGCGCAATGTCGTCGTCTCGAAGCGTAATATTTTCCTTAATCAACATATTGAGAACGGCGTATGTATTGTTAAGCGATATCTTCGACACTTCACCAACACGCACTCCGGCAATCTCGACAGGCGCTCCGACCTTCAAGCCTGCAATGTTGGCGAACTCTGCCTTAACCTCGTAGTAGCCGGCATTGCTAATCTTCATTCCGGCTAGATTTATCGACAAGTAGGCAAAGCACAGACAACCTAGGATCGCGAAAAAGCCGACCCAGAATTCAGCAGTAAATGACCGCTTCGGTAATTGTACTTGCTCCTTCGTATCAGACACTATTTGTCCCCCAACTATTCACTATCTAACTAGCTAATTTGTATAGGTCCTTCAACAGAACCAGCAATAAATTGCTGAACTATTGGCGAATCGATTGATTTAAACTCTTCTACCGTTCCATCAAACTGCACAACTCCGTCATAGAGCATTGCAACGCTATCACAGACCTGGAAAACCTCTGGAATTTCATGGCTAATTACAATGCCGGTAATTCCAAAATTCTGCTGTGTTTCGACGATCAATTCGTAGATCTCTTGCCCCATCTCCGGATCAAGCCCAGTGTTGGGTTCATCAAACAGGATTACTTCTGGTTCGGTTACCAAAGCGCGCGCGATTCCAATCCGCTTGCGCATGCCAATCGAAACCTCCCCTGGCAAGGTTCGCTCATATCCACGCATCCCGACTTGCTCCATGCACTTCAGACTTCGGCGTTGAATTTCCTTCTCTGAATACTTGTCCATGCCGTGACGCAATGGAAATGCCACATTGTCGTACAAGGAGAGCGAGTCAAACAGAGCTGCAAATTGAAACAAGACTCCCATTTTCTGACGAAGCTTTCGACGCTCCTCTGCCGAATCAGCTTTCGTCATTGACTCTCCCCGAACCAACACCTCGCCGGAATCAGAATCGAGCAATCCGGTAATGATCTTCAGCATTACGCTCTTGCCAGTTCCACTCGGACCGACAATCGCAGTAGTCTTGCCTTGCTCAAACTCCAGCGAGATATCCTTGAGCACTAGTTGCTCGCCAAAGCTCTTGCGTATGTTCTTTACCGTTATCAAGGTAGAATAGCTGTAAGAATAGATGCGAGAAAATAATCGAGCACAAGAATCGCAACCGAAGCCGTTACAACAGCACTTGTGGTCGCGCGGTTCACACCAACAGCACCAAAACTACAGGTCCAGCCCTTGTAGCAAGAAATCCAAAACACACAGAAGCCAAAGACGACGGATTTCACGAATCCAGAAATTACATCAACGTCTTTCACTGCCTCAGTCATCACCGAAATAAACGTTCCAGAGGAAAGACCAAGGTTCCCCACAGCTACCAGGTAACCACCGAAAATACCGACGACGTTGAACACCGCGGTGAGAATCGGTACCGAAATGACACCGGCGATTAGTCGAGGAACCATCAAATGGTGAATCGGATCAACTGCCATCGCTCGGAGCGCATCGGTCTGCTCACTTATCTTCATGATTCCAAGCTCTGCAGTTGTAGCAGAACCGGCTCGGCCATTGACCATCAATGCAGTGAGCACAGGACCGAGCTCACGGATCAAGCTCAGCGCAATTGCCGAACCAGTAAACGCTTGAGCCCCAAATTTCGAAAGAGTGTATTCACCTTGCACGGCAAGTACAGCTCCGGTAAATCCACCTACTAGCAAGATCACCGACAGCGATTGTACGCCGATAAGATATATCTGCCTCGTAATGAGACGAATATCGTAAGGAGGCTTGAAGGCACTGCTGACTACCTGGAACATAAAGATCCAGGCTGCACCAAACTCAGAAATCTTCCCAATAGCCCAAGCGCCAAGGCGTTGGGGAGGTCGGATCAACGCAGCTTCCACTGTAAATCCCCCGCTAATTCATGCATCAACAATGCTACTAACCGAGAAAATTCGTAGCACATTTCTCTAACGAAACATACTGCTGCTTTATTCACGCTCCTGAACTTTACGACCTTTTCCGACGAAATAAAGCTCATTTGAGCTCTTCCGGGAACTATCCAGATTAGGACGTGCGAAGGTGCGAAAACGAGCTTTACAGCGTTTCGCGAGCGCTTCACATTCCTCACTGGGGAAGATCTTCGCAACAAATGACCCATGAGGCCGAAGTGCTTGATCGGCAAAATCCAAAGCCGCCTCAACTAACTCAGCAGAGCGCACCGCATCGCGAATGCGAACTCCTGTCAGCTTCGGACTCATATCCGAAAGCACCACATCATAGGGGCCGAAGGCCAATAGTTGTTCGCGAATCTGTGGATCGGTGAAATCGCCCTTGATAATTTCGGCACGAGCATCCTCGTAGCTCACCGGGCTCACGTCTACCAAATCGACCCCAAGTACCTTTCCCTTGGCCGTCACTTTGGCCAATGCAACTTGCAGCCAACCACCCGGGTAACAGCCGAGGTCGATTACCGTTGATCCGCGCTTCATCAATTTGTAGCGCTTGTCGAGCTCTTCGAGTTTATAGGCGGCTCTTGAGCGATACCCCTCATCTTTGGCACGCTTATAGAAATGGTCTTTCCGGTTGTATGGTTTACTCATTGCTATCTAGACAACTCTCTCAACAGAAAACAGTTCCTCTCACACAGCTATAATCGTGTCCTACCCGCAGAGAACCCGCTCTGTTTGGCACGAAGATCCCCGAGAATCAACAATCTCTAGGCTAGCACGCTCGAGATATTGCCGCCTAAACAGAGCAGCCTCGACCGGGCTATGATTTCTGACCGTTTTACTGCGCCTCAACTTTACCCTTGACCCTTTTCTATAATTTTTCTATAAAACTTTTATCGAAAGCGATTTCTAGTATTTTTCCAAAGGAGATTTCCGATGAGTTTAGCAACGGGTAGTTTCATTTCAGCACTTTTGCAGGACCCTGTTGTAGTAATTGAGCTTTGCGCCGTAGTTCTTACGTTTAGTTACATATTTCGATTGTCGATGGGCCCCTTGGCGATAAAGCCTTTCTCGATTAAGCAAAACACTCTTTCTCTAGAAACCCTACGTGCCCCGCTCGATGATGCTGGCTGTTTGTATCTCGGATTTACTGCAGAGCATTCTAGTACACAACGAAGAGCATCCGGTGGAATCGCTGGCAGAAAAACAGGCTTTCATGGTTTATTCGGTGTGGGACAACAGATCTCACTGCCGAAACGTTCATTACTTAAACAAAGACTTCGATAAATAAACTGCTCACGGTTTTCTTATCGAAGTTGCCAAAGAAAGCCGTGACAAACTCTACGACAAACAACGCGACACTGAAGAATTCTACACCCCACTACCTCAAAGACCTAAACCCTCAGCAGTACAAAGCGGCCCGGCATACCAACGGGCCGCTTCTCATTTTTGCTGGTGCCGGTAGCGGTAAGACCCGTGTACTCACACGGCGTATTGCACACCTCCTTTTGGAGGAAT